>JAJQAS010000067.1 GCA_021203685.1 Clostridiales bacterium
TTTCATTCTGACAACGGCGCGGCTGCCAGCCGCCCGATTTCCAACGACACCCCATCGAAGGAGGAGAAGTCATATGCCAAATACCCAGAGCATTTTGCTGAAAACGCTTGTGAAGGAATTTAACCTGGAGATCCTGCACAAGGGCGAGGGGTACGAGACCCAGCAGGTGGTCCAGACCAGCATCAACCGGCCGGGCCTGTCCCTGGTGGGGTTCTACGACTATTTCGACAACAACCGCCTCCAGCTGATGGGCAAGATGGAGAACACCTACCTGAAGATGATGGACCGGGAGGAACGACTCAAGTGCTTCCGGGACCTGATGTCCCACCCCATCCCGGCGGTGATTTTGGCCCGGAACCTGGCCCCCTACCCGGAGTGTCTGCAGGCGGCGGAGGAGTATGGCCGCACCGTCCTGCGCAGCGCCCAGGAGACCGGTGAGCTGATGAGCGACCTGACCACCTCCCTGCGCTCCTACCTCTCCCCCCGCATCACCCGCCACGGCGTGCTGGTGGAGGTCTACGGCGAGGGCATCCTGCTGATGGGCGAGAGCGGCGTGGGCAAGTCCGAGACCGCCATCGAGCTCATCAAGCGGGGCCACCGGCTCATCGCGGATGACGCGGTTGAAATTCAGCGGGTGAGCCCCAACAAGCTGATGGGCTCCGCCCCCAAGCTGATCCGCTACTATGTGGAAATGCGGGGCATCGGCGTCATCGATGTGCGGCAGCTGTTCGGCATGTCCGCCATCAAGGACAGCCAGTATATCGATATGATCATCAACCTGGAACAGTGGCGGGAGGGGATGCTCTACGACCGGCTGGGGCTGGACGACTTCTGGACCAACATCCTGGACGTGGAGATCCCCACCCTGACCATCCCGGTGAAGCCCGGACGAAACCTGGCCGTCATCATCGAGGTGGCCGCCATGAACAACCGCCACAAGAAGATGGGCTACAACGCCGCCCAGGAGTTCACCGACCGCATCAACGCCCATTTCAGCGAGCAGATGGCGGAGGCTGAGGGGAACGCCCCGGAGACCTAATGAGAAAGCTGTGATTCCAATGAACATCGAACTGCGCGCCTGCACACCGGCGGACCTGCCCGCCGTCTGCGCCATCTGGAACCGGGTGGTGGAGGACGGCGTGGCCTTCCCCCAGTTGGAGACCCTGGACGAAGAGAGCGGCGGGGCGTTTTTCGCCGCGCAGTCCTTCACCGGCGTGGCGACGGACGCTGAGAGCGGCCAGGTGGTGGGGCTGTACATCCTGCACCCCAACAACGTGGGCCGCTGTGGGCATATCTGCAACGCCAGCTATGCGGTGCGGACCGACCTGCGGGGCCAGCACATCGGAGAGGCGCTGGTGCGCCACAGCCTGGAAAAGGGCCGGGAGCTGGGCTTCCGCGTCCTCCAGTTCAACGCGGTGGTGTGCAGCAACGTCCACGCCCTCCGGCTCTATGAGAAGCTGGGCTTTGTCCGGCTGGGCGTCGTCCCCGGCGGGTTCCGCCGGAAGGACGGGGTGTATGAGGACATCACGCTGATGTATCATACACTGTGAAGGAAAACGAGCGAGAAAAACGCGCTGCGGCGAATTGCAGCGCGTTTTTCTGATTTTTTTGTGGAGTTTGGGATAGAAATGGCCGGATTTCACAACTTGTGTACCGTAATTGACCGCCCTTTCCGTGGGGAGAGAGAACCCCTCTCCATGTATTTTACACGGCGCTTTTCCGGGCAGAATACCGCCGCAGCAGACCGATGGAATGGATGCAGCAGAGCACACCGGCCAGGATCGACCCGACACCATCGGCGACAGCCCATTCCGTGTACTGCGTGAGGGCGAGGATGCAGTAAACGCCGCCGCCCAGCAGCGCGAGGCCGTAGACAATTCCGGTGATGCCTGCCGCCAGCTGACACGCGGGGGAGGGGGAAAGCAGGTCGGGCTCGACCACATTGGGGGTGACCGGGCGATAGATGGGGCGGAAGCCGCCGCTGGCCGGGGCGCCGCAGTTGCTGCAATAGGCATCCCGCTCTTCCATTGGCTTTCCACATTTGACACAATAGTTCATGGTAACAGCTCCTTTTCGTTATAGCGGTGTTTGAATCAACCAAAACAGAGACGGGGGACGCTCATTCCGGAATGGAGGTCGATGCGTTTCACGGCGTCCTCGCGGTAGGGATAGCAGGGGTTTTGCACGTCCCGGCGGTCGGCGGCGCAGGACACATTGTATTCCTCTGGCTTCCCAAAAATCAAAAGGTGAGGTGTGGTTTTATGGGGTTGGATGCCCGCGTTCGTTACACAAAAATGGTCATACAGGAGAGCTTTATCCATCTGGTGCAGGAAAAGCCCTTTCACGCACTCAAACTGACGGAGGTTTGCGAAAGGGCCGAAATCAACCGCACGACCTTCTATCGGTATTATAAGGATGTCTACGACTGGAAGGAGCAGCTGGAACAGCAATGCCTCGACCGCACGGAGGAGATTTTGCAGCAGTGCAACGAGGGCAACATTCAGGATATTCTATGTCTGCAATTTCAGGAGATGAAAGAAAATGCCGAGCTATACGCTCTCATTGCCTCGCCCAACTTTGAAAGCAATGTGCTGGACCTCTGTATCGTCATGAGCATGGAAAAGATGGACGCGGAGACAAAGAAGTATTTTACCGTAAAGGACGGCATGGACCATCAGCACCGTTGGAATTGCTGCTTCGGTATTTACGGCTGCCGCGGTGTGGTGGAGTGCTGGATCCGTGACGGCATGAAGGAAAGCCCGGAGCAGTTGGCGGACTATTATCTGACACAGATCCGGAACCTCGTCAGGCGACCCTGAGCGGCGGAGCCAGCCTTGCAGCAGGTAAAATCCCGAAAAACGCTGGTTTAAGATTGATAGGGAACGAAAGTAAACCGATCAACTGTTAGGGAACCTCTGATTAAATAACTCCCGGCGTCTGGACGGCATATTTCGTGCAACTCTTCGTTGCGAAATCTTGAAATCCACAAAGGATTCCTGCGATTTCGCGCCTCGATTTGCGCAAAATCTGCTCGCCCAGCCATCCAAGGCCATTTAATCAGAGCTTCCTTAGACGACAAATCGAGTGTGCATAGCAAAGGCGATGCCAACAAGAACCGCCTGTTTTCTGGAAAGAAAGCAGGCGGTTCTTGTGCATGATCAAACGATATTATGGAACACTGGAGGAATGCTGCTATGCAGCTGATACACTGTGAAATGAACATCGACACTGCCAACGCGGGACTGCGGTTCACTGATGGCGCCGAAATCAGCCTCTGCACCCCAGGGGCGGACGATGAGATTTGTCCCACCGTCCCTATGCAGATAGAAATCGACTGACAGTTCTACAAAGAGCGTTGACCTATGCCGGACTGGTATTATCTGGTGAGTTGGAACAATATGCCAAGGACATGACCGGAACGCAGGGAAGGAACGATTAGAAAAATATGGAAGAAGTCGCGCATATTACAGCGTAAAGCTGCCGGCATTTTTGCCGTCGACGGCTACGTTGAAAAAGACACTCTTGTTCACCGCCGCGAAATAGTCCTGGTATTTTGCGGCGTAGTTTTTATCGATCAGTTCCAGTGTTTCGATCAGCTGCAAAATGACGGCAACCTCGTGCTTGCAGTTGTAGTTGCAAATGCAGGAGCAGGTCAGTTTGCTGACCTCGCCATTTTTATAGGTGAATTCCAACTCATAGGGGCTGCCGCCCTCCACAATGGCGTAGCCGTTGGCGCCGTCGATGGAAAGGTAGGCCACCCGGTTTTCCAGGTAATATTTGCGGCCCCGCTCCGCAACGGCCTCGTTGACCTGGAAGCCCTTGAGGTCCTCCAGGAGAAAACCGGTGTCGTCGCAGCCGCTGACATACTCATCCGGGTTCTCCGGCGCCATGTACCAGGTCTCCACTTTGCTGCGCGGCAGCGCAGCCGGGTCGAAGGTGACGAAGTGGGAACCCGCCATATAAAACCGGCCGTGTACCTCGGTGTCCGCCACGGCGACCACGCGCCGGTAGTCGGACATCCTGATTTTGAAATTGTAGTTGACCTCGACGACCCGGCCCCGCTGCCCTCCCTGCTTGCCGTCCACGAAAACAATGTCACCGGGATGCAGGTCGAATTGGTCATTGTAGTAAGCCAGCCTGGCGCCGCGATTGGGGAACATCACCTGCACCACCGACCTGCGGGGCGTTGCTGTCCGCTGCGGCGAAGTGGATGCCGCTTCACGCTGTTCCTGGGGCTGCTCTGCCGCGAACCCTATCTTAAAAGCCATCATCAAACCTCCTTGCGCTGTGGAGAGGAATCATGTCAAGGATAGTATAGCATACCTTATCGCCGTTTGCGACACCAAACTGCAAGTTTTGGCGCAAAATTTGCATCGTTCCGGCGAAACAACACAATTTCGCTGCGCTGTGCGGCAGAATGACCGGTTTCCCCTGCCAAAATCTGCACCGCATAACCGCCCGCGTTCCGCCTCAAACTATTCCCGTATCCGAACCCACCGGTTTGACCGGGATAGTTGAAAGGAATGATACGATCATGTTTGCGCACAAGCGGCCCCGTGTGGCCGTCCTGCTGCTTCTTTTGCTGTGCACCCTGCTGCTGGTCCAGACGGCCAGCGCGGCGGCCTATCGTCAGGGAGACTCCGGCGACACTGTCACCACCATCCAGACCAAGCTCCAGCGCTGGGGCTACTACAACGGCGCGGTGGACGGGATCTACGGCAGCGCCACCGTCTCCGCCGTGCAGTATTTCCAAAGCGTCAACGGCCTGACGGCGGACGGCGTGGCGGGTGACGCCACACTCACCGCCATGGGCATTTCCACTGTCGGCGGCGGCGCTTCCCATTCGGACAGCGACCTGGCGCTGCTGGCCAAGGTCATCTCCGCCGAGGCCCGAGGTGAACCCTACACCGGACAGGTGGCGGTGGGGGCGGTGATTTTGAACCGCATCGCCCACCCTTCCTTCCCCAACAGCGTGGCGGGAGTGGTCTATGAGCCGGGAGCCTTTACTTGTATGACGGACGGGCAGATCGACCAGCCGGTGGCCGACTCCGCCTACCACGCCGCTCAGGACGCCCTGAACGGCAGCGACCCCACCGGCGGCGCGATTTACTATTTTAACCCGGACACCGCCACCAGCGCGTGGATCTGGTCCCGGCCGCTGATTACCGTCATCGGCAGCCACCGGTTCTGTTCCTGACTGCCGGGGAACCCCCGTTTCCCGCGCCGTCCGGGGACAAGCGAGCACAGAGGATGATCGCTTCTCCGGCGCGGTGGTGCGTCCAGCGGAAAGGTCCACACTTTTTGCGAAAAAACAGACACGGCAGGCAACCGTGTCTGTTTTTCTCGCGGCCCTATCGGGGCCAAATGGGGAAGCAAAAGGCGGGTTCGAGGTGTCAAACAGCAGCGTTATCCATTCTGACTGCCCTTTCCTGCGTTTTCTTTCAGCAACTCCAATACAGCGCGAATATCGTCGTCGATGCAAATGGACCGTTTCACGATGCCTATCGGGCAATCTGCCTCGCCCTGGTTGACACAGGTATAGACTGCTCTGGGATTTCTCTCCGTCATCCGCCAGAAAGGGTATTTAATGATGACCGGGGTGTTACCTCCCACACCCAGCTCCAGGAACAGAACGTGTTGCTTCTCATGCCGCCGGATAAAATCGTTGTACCGTTCCGCCGCCCGGTGCCAGCCCTCGTCCTCCACAAAGGTGTCGTCGCAGCGCAGGTTCACGTTCATGGGCGCGCCACAGAACGGACAGCGGGGGATCAGCTTTGAGGGGATCTTCATGTCCTTTTGCTCCGCTGCCATCTGCCGGACGGCTTCTTCATTGTCATAGGTCTTGTCATGACATGGCCTGGAACATTGCCACAGGCCATAATCGCCCTGGGTGTAGAACAGCCGTTTTTTGTCGAACCCGGCCAGCTGGAACTGGTGGTCTACGTTGGTGGTCAGCACAAAATAGTCCCTGTCCCTCACCAGCTCCAGCAGGTCGGCGTAGGGCTTGCCCACACCGGCTTCATAGCGGTTGATGAGGATGTGCCGGGACCACCACGCCCAGTATTCCTCCAGCGTGTCAAAGGGGTAGAATCCACCGGAATACATATCGGTGATGCCGTATTTCCGGCGAAAATCCGAGAAATACCGTTCAAACCGCTCTCCACTGTAGTGCATCCCCGCCGCGGCGGACAGCCCCGCCCCCGCGCCGATGACAATGGCGTCCGCTGTCTCCAACTCGTGTTTCAGCCGGTCGATTTTATCCGAGTAAGTTTCGGTAAATTTCCAGGTCGATGTCCTTAAAAACATTGAAGATCACCTCGATTTTGCTGTGGGTCTGTTCCCTGTATTCCTTCACGGTGCGGACGGCGATTTCCGCCGCCTTGTCGTTGGGGAAGTGAAATTCCCCGGTGGAGATGCAGCAGAACGCAACGCTCTGAATCCCGTTTCGCTCTGCCAGTTCCAGACAAGAGCGGTAGCAGGAGGCGAGACGCGCTTTGTCTCTGCCGGTGAGCCAGCGGCCCACGATGGGGCCGACGGTGTGGAGCACGTAGTCGCAGGGCAGGTTGAACGCCGGGGTCAGTTTCGCCCCGCCGGTCTCCTCCTCGTGCCCCTGCCGCGCCATCAGCTCGGCGCAGGCCGCGCGGAGCTGTACCCCCGCATAGGTGTGGATGCAGTTGTCGATGCAGTTATGGTTGGGATAGAAGCACCCTAACATCTGGGAATTTGCGGCGTTGACAATGGCTCCGCAGCGCAGGGTGGTGATGTCCCCCTGCCAGAGATAGAGGCCCGGCTCCACCGGCGTCAGGTCGGCAATGTCAGTGATGCCCTTCCGCCGGGTCTCCTCCTGCAAATAGGCGTCCTGTACCTGTAAAAATTCCTCCGTCACCGGCTGGGGCATCCGCACGTTGAACAGCGCCCGGAGGAGCCGCTTCTGCTGCTGCACACCAGTGGGTATCTCCATCCCCTGATACCGGTGGTTCTCCGCGAGGAGGGCGCGGATCAGGAACATTCTGCGTTCGTCCTGGGTCATGGTCAGCCTCTCTTTTCGATGGCCTGCTTGGGGCAAATCTCCTCGCAGCGGCCACAGTGAAGGCAGCGGCTCTGGTCGATGACCACCGGCCTGGCGGAGATGTCGATGCACTTCTGGGGGCAGACAGAGCAGCACAGCTTGCAGCCGATGCACTTGTCGCCCACAAAATAGCCGCTGACCACAGCCTCCGGCTGACCGATGACAATGCTGTCCCGCGTCACACGGGAGGGGTCGCTGATGTCGAAGTATTCCCCGCTGGCCTCGTACAGCCGGAACACCTCCAGGGTGCTGCGGGTGTCGCCGGGGTAAATCTTCTGCATATAGGGGTTCTTCTAACTGGTTATATTGTAGCAGCAGTTTGGCAGCCTGTGAAGTACGCACAATATTGTGGTATAGTTACCGGCAGGATACCATGTTCCGGCCGGTTTCCTGCGCTTCGGGAGACGATTTGATCGGAACCATCTTGCAATTTCCTCTTGCTGACTCTATAATAAGGATGTACGGAGAAATTGTAAAGTAAGCACATTATTGTGCCATAGTTACCAAATAGATACCATGGGAGGAATTTGACATGGAAACGGAAAAAGACATTCAGGCAACGCCAGCCAAGGAACTGCCTGCCTGTCCGGTGGAGACCACGCTCATGCTCATCAGCGACAAGTGGAAGGTCCTCATCCTGCGGGATCTGATGCCCGGCACAAAGCGGTTTGGCGAGCTGAAAAAATCCATCGGCCACGTCTCCCAGAAGGTGTTGACCGCCCAGCTGCGGCAGATGGAAGCCAGCGGCCTTGTCATCCGCACCGTGTTTCCCGAAGTGCCTCCCCATGTGGAGTACACGCTGACCGATTTGGGGTACAGTTTGAAGCCGATTTTGGACGCCATGTGGGATTGGGGCGAGAACTACAAGGCGCAGAACGGGCGATGAAGCCCGGCGTTCCCTTTTGCCGGACTGACCCTGTACTTTTCTTTCAGTTTAGATTCCCGTGGTATTCTCTCCTGCGAGGTGAGTGACGATGTTCCGTATTTTAGTGGTGGACGATGACAAAAACACCCGCTGGCTGACCCAGACCATTCTGGAGACCGAGGGCTATCAGGTGTTCTGTGCCAAAGATGGGGAGGAGGCCCTGGCCCTGCTGGACCGGGAGTACATCGACCTGGTGGTGCTGGACGTTATGATGCCCAAACTGGACGGATACGGCTTCACCGAGGCGCTGCGCGCCGTCAACGCCAACCTGCCCATCCTGATGGTGTCCGCCAAGCAGCTTCCCGCCGACCGGAACCGGGGCTTTCGGCTGGGCATCGACGACTATATGGTCAAGCCGGTGGACGAGGAGGAGCTGTTGCTGCGCATCAAGGCGCTGCTGCGCCGGGCCAGGATCGCCAATGAGAGGAAGATCCAAATTGGCGATGTGACGCTGGACTACGACAGCATGACCGTCAGCCGGGGAGGACAGATCCAGACGCTGCCCCAAAAGGAATTTCTGCTGCTGTACAAGCTGCTCTCCTACCCCGGTAAAATTTTCACCCGCATCGAACTGATGGACGAAATCTGGGGCCAGGAGTCCAACACCGGCTGGGAGACCGTCACCGTCCACATCGGGCGGCTGCGAAAGCGGTTCGAGGGCTGGCCGGAATTTGAGATCGTCTCCGTCCGGGGGCTGGGCTACAAGGCGGTGAAAAAGGGATGAGACGCAAGTGCAAAAAACAGCCGCCGTCCCTCCTGCCATGGCTGGCGCTGTTCATCTTCCTGCTGCTGTTCGCCTCGCTGTTCCTGACCTTCGGCATTTTCGTGCTGTTGGGGAGAGCGGGACTGTTGACCTGGGAGCGCGGCCCCGCATCCGGGCTGCCCATGCCGCTGCTGTACTTCTGCTTTGCCAGCGTTGTCATTGGGTCTGTTCTGTCGCTGCTCATCACCTACCTGCCGGTGCGCTTCGTCAACAAGATCATCGGGGGGATGTATCGGCTGGCGGACGGGGATTTTTCTGTTCGCATCCAGACCAATTTGCCGGGACCGGGGCAAAACCTGACCAGGGCGTTCAACACCCTGGCCGAGGAGCTGGGAAACACCGAGCTGCTGCGCAGCGACTTTGTCAACAACTTCTCCCACGAGATGAAAACCCCCATCGTCTCCATCCGGGGCTTCGCCCGGCTGCTGCGCAAGCAGCCGCTGACCGAAGTGCAGGCCCAGTACGCCCAGGTCATCGCAGAGGAGGCCCAGCGGCTGAGCGTGATGACGGAGAAAATTCTGAGTCTGACCAAGGTGGAAAACCAGACCATTTTGACCGGCGCGGCCCCCTTTGACCTGTCCGAACAGCTCCGCAAGAGCATCTTGCTGCTGATGGAGCGCATCGAGGCCAAAGGGCTGGAGCTGGAGGCAGACTTCCCGGAGGTGACGGTTTCCGGCAACGCCGAGCTGCTGGAGCAGGTCTGGGTCAATGTGCTGGACAACGCCGTCAAGTTCTCCCCGGAGGGCGGGACGGTGGCCGTCTCTGTCCGCCCCGGAGCCGAGGCCGTCACCGTTTCCGTTCTGAACCAGGCGGAGCCGCTGCCAGCAGAGGCCCAGCGGCGCATTTTCCAGAAGTTCTACCAGGCGGACGCCTCCCACAGCGGCGAGGGGGCCGGCATCGGCCTGTCGCTGGTGAAGAAGATCGTGGAGCTGCACCGGGGGACGGTGCAGGTGGCGTGGGAGGAGGGAATCTTTTCCCTCCGGGTGACGCTGCCCAACGATGGAAAGGGCGGCGATTCGTGACTTTACAATTCCTTTAAACCCGGTTTCGTTTCAGTTTAGGTTTCCCGTATAAAATGCCTCCTGTGAGCGCGGCAAGCGCGACAGGAGGCATTTTTGATGCGTATTAAGGAGGCACAACGCCATGAAACCTGAGAAGAAAACCCGTACCGATCACAAGGGCCTGCTCTTTGTCCTCGCCATGCCTGATTGTTGCGACGGCAGCGCTGAACCGCAGGAAGGAGGCGTGACGGCATGAAGGAGAAGGCGAAGGCGGTGGGGAAAGCCCTGTGGCGGCACAAAATCCGAACCGTTCTTGTGTTGCTGGTGGTGGCAGTTGTGCTGGTGCGGCTGCTGACCCCCACCAACGCCACGGCGGGCATGACCGAGGAGACCGCCGAACTGCGGGACATCACCACCTACAACAGCTTTGTGGGCAACGTGGAGGCGGACACCGAGCGCAGCGTGCTCTCCCAGGCCAGCGCCGAAGTGCTGGAGGTGCTGGTAGAGGAGGGAGACACCGTGGAGGAGGGGGATGTCATCGCCACCCTGGACACCTCTGACGTGGAATACACCATCGCTCAGATGGAGGCGACGCTCGCCTCCACCCAGACCGCCAACGAATACAACATCAAGGACGCCCAAACCAACTACGACAACGCAAAAGAGGCGCTGGACAGCGGCCTGAACAGCTCCGTGGTCAGTGCGAAGTCCCAGATGGACTCCGCTAAGGAAGCCTACGAGACCGCCAAGGACACCTATAATTCCGCCAAGTCCCAAATCGACAACGGAACCTATTCCGCTACCGCCTCCTATTACACCGCCCGCAGCGAGGCCAAGGCCGCCCTGGAGACGGCGGAATCCAACTTGGAGGACGGAGAGGACGCCGTCGCCGCCTGCGAGGCTGCCCTGGAGGAAGCCCAGGCCGCGCTGGAAGCCGCCCAAGCGGACGAAACTATCACCGACCTGTCCAGCTATGAGCTGGCGGTCACCAACGCCCAGACCGACCTGACCACCGCTCAAACGAATTTGACGGCGCTGGAGGCGGCGGTCACCTCCGCAGAGAGCGCCTACGAGACCGCCAAGAGCCAGTTCAACAGCGCGAAGAAGTCCGCCCTCAGCAGCCTCAGCGATTCGGTCAGCTCCGCCAAGACCACCTATGAAAACGCTAAGACAAGTTACGAGGCGGCGGTGCTGGCGGCGGAGCAGCAGCTGGAGACCTACGAGAACGCTCTGGAAAAGACGGAGGCCACCGCCGACACCACCACCAGCGAGCTGGAGCTGCAAAACCTCTATGATTCGCTGGAGGACTACACCATCACCGCACCCTGCTCCGGGACTGTCACCGAGCTGAACATCTCCGAAGGGGACATGGCAACCAGCGGCGTGACGGTGGCCACCATCTCCAATCTGAACGCCATGACCATCGCCATCACCGTGGACGAGTACTCCATCATCAACACCTCTGTGGGCAGCGACGTCACCGTCTATGTGGACTCCATCGACAGCACCTATGAGGGCACCCTGACCTGGATCGCCGACACCGCCACCATCTCCAACGGCGTCTCCTATTACGAGGCGGAGGTCAGCTTCACGGCGGACGACCTGGTGCGCAGCGGCATGAGCGTGGAGGTCCGCCTGACCAACGTGGACGAAAAAGATGTAGTGACCATTTCCGTCGATTCCCTGAATTACAACGACGACAACACTGCCTATGTCTACACCCTGGACGAGGACGGCAACGTGGTCACCCAGACTGTGACGCTGGGGGTCTCCGACGGCAGCTATGTCCAAATCACCGACGGGCTGGAGGAGGGCGACAGCGTTTTCCTGGCCGGTTCCTCTGACGGTACCCTCTCCTCCACCATGGAGAGCCGGGTGGAAATGGTCTCCGGGGTGCTTGGAGCGGGGGATTGACGAGATGAAGCTGAAAAACCCCTTCCGGCGGGAGAAACCGGTTTATGAGCCGGAACTGACCGTCTACCAGCCCCAAAGCGGCCAGCCGGAGGAAATTCTCAACATGCGCGGCATTGTGAAGGAGTACCCCATGGGGGAGGAGGTCTCCGTGGTGCTGAAGGGCATTGACCTCTCCGTCTGCCGGGGGGAGTTCCTGGCGGTTCTGGGGCCTTCCGGCAGCGGCAAAAGCACGCTGATGAACATCATCGGCTGCCTGGACACCCCCACCGCCGGGGAATACTGGCTGGACCACCAGCACATCGCCCACCAGGACGAAAAGACCCTGGCCCACATCCGCAGCAAGGAGGTGGGGTTCATCTTCCAGTCCTTCTACCTGCTCCAGCGGCAGACCGCCCGGCAGAACGTGGAGCTGCCCCTGATTTACGCGGGAATGCCCGAAAAGGAGCGCAAGGCCCGGACAGAGGAAATGCTGCGCATGGTGGGGCTGGAGGACAAGATGGACTACTACCCAAACCAGCTCTCCGGCGGCCAGCAGCAGCGGGTAGCCATCGCCCGCGCCATTTCCACCGACCCCACCATTTTGCTGGCGGACGAACCCACCGGTGCGCTGGACCAGAAAACCGGCGCACAGGTGATGCAGATTTTCCAGCAGCTCAACAGCCAGGGCAGGACCATCATCATGATCACCCACGACGCCCACATCGCCGGGTACGCCAAGCGCATCGTGCGGATTTTGGACGGAAACATCAGTGAGGGGGAGGTTGCCGATGCGTAGACTGGGTATGCTGAAACAGAGCGCCAGAATGTCGGTGGAGAACATCCTCGGCAACCGTATGCGCTCCTTTTTGACCATGCTGGGCATTATCATCGGCGTGACGGCGGTGATTTCCCTGATGACCATCGTGACCGGCGTGACGGACTATATGATGAGCCAGTTTTCCAGCATGGGGGCCGACTCCATCACCGTCAGCGTTACCGGCACGGTGGTCAAAAGCGGCCTGACGGAGACCGACCTGGCCGACATCGAGGCGCTGGATAACGTGGCCGGTACCTCCCCCTCCATCACCGTCACCGCCAATGTGGTGCGGGACGGGCAGATCAGCGATGAGGTGACCGTCACCGGCAAGAGCGACATGTATTTTATCCACAACGACATCATCACCTACGGCCGGGGGCTTTACAGCACCGACATGGACGGCAGCGTCAACGTCTGCGTCATTGACACCAACTGCGCCCAGGCGTTTTTCCTGGGGGAGGACCCGGTGGGGCAGCAGATTCAAATCGGCGGCGTGCAGTACACGGTGGTGGGGATCTGCGGGGAGGACGACAGCCTGCTCTCCAGCTTTACCGGCGGCAGCAGTGACAACGGCGCCATTTACATCCCCTATCAGAACGCCCTGCTGCTGAACGGACGCTACACCATCAACAGCCTGGAGGTCTATGTGGCGGACACCGAGGAGACCGATGCCCTGGTGGACGAGCTGGAGCAGCTGCTGGACAGCGCCTTTAACAACGCCGACGACGCTTATTCCGTCGTCAACATGACCAGTCTGGTGGACATGATGAACACCATGCAGACCATGATGACCAGTCTGCTGGCGGGCATCGCCTCCATTGCGCTGTTGGTGGGCGGCATCGGCATTATGAACATGATGCTGGTCAGCGTCACCGAGCGCACCCGCGAGATCGGCCTGCGCAAGGCGCTGGGCGCGGAACCCAGTACGATACAAATTCAGTTCCTGATGGAATCCATCATTCTGTCGGTGCTGGGGGGTCTCATCGGCATTTTGCTGGGAGAACTGATCTCCTACGCCGCCGCACAGATGATGGGGCTGGACTTTGCCCTCAATGTGTCCGCCATCGCCCTGGGGTTTGGCTTCTCCCTGGGAGTGGGCGTGCTGTTTGGCTGGGCGCCCGCCCGGAACGCCAGCCGACTGAACCCCATCGACGCGCTGAGAAGCGAGTGAAAGTAGCCTTTCCGGCCGGATGCCGCGCCGGAAAATGCGGGCGCACGGGAGCTGCGTCTGCTGTTCCATCTCCGCATCCCCTTCGTTCCGGCGCCCTGCCAGATGGTTCGAAATGACCTGCTGATGGGAAGGCATTCCGCAAAAGTTCCCATGGTAAAATGGATTCAACAAGACCTCAAAAGCCACATTGCAGCCTTTTGCCGGGGCCTGCAATGTGGCTTCTGCTCTGCCTGGACCTCCCGCAGAGATGCAGCCGCCGCGTCTGGCAGCCCCGTTGGAACCAACTATAAAAATGAATAGTGACTAATCAATTTGCAACTATCTTTCTTTCTCGAAGCAGGTGTTGTAAAATCATCCTGGAAAAAGCGACACCATGGGATGCAGGGAGAAGCGAAGCTTCGGAAGCACCCCTTGAGGGTAGAGGAGACACTTCATGAGATACAACGGAATTGTTTACGATGTGACAGGGGCCTACGAGACGGAATACTTCAAACTGGCGAAGGCGTTCCGGGAGGCGGATGCCGTCATCGTGGGGGGCCGGCAGCGGTCTGTCCACTTCGGCGGGGTTTGAATACGGCGGGGAACGCCTGCAGGCGCTGTTCGGCGACTTTGTGGAAAAGTACGGTATGCCGGACATTTACCACGGCTGCTTCGCCAATTTTGAGAGCAACGAGGAGCGGTGGGCCTACTGGGCGCGCTGGTCTTACTACCACGCCTTCTGCCCCCTGCCCAAGGATACGCTGGTGAAGCTCCGGGAGCTGCTGGAGGGAAAGGACTACTTTGTGCTGACCACCAACGTAGACCACACCTTCCAGCGGGCGGGGTACGACAAGAAAAAGCTCTGCTATACCCAGGGAGACCTGGGCCTGTTCCAGTGCAGCGGTCCCTGTCATGCCGCCACCTATGACAACTACGAGACCATCAAGGCCATGCACGAGCAGGAAAAAGATTTGAAGGTCCCCACAGAGCTGATCCCCCACTGCCCCAAATGCGGACGGGAGATGGACTTCAACCTCTACTGGGACAACACCTTCGTCCGGGACAAGGGCTGGCACATCGCCTACCAGCGGTATCAGAACTATCTGGCAGAGCATCAGACGGGAAAGGTGCTGTACCTGGAGCTGGGGGTGGGCTTCAACTCTCCCGGCGTCATCAAGGTGCCCTTCTGGCAGATGACCATGAAAAACCAGGAGGCCACCTTTGCCAGCATCAACCTGGCCGACCCCAGTTACCCGGAGGCGCTGGATGGGCGGGCCATCGTCATCAGCCACGACATTGACGCGGTCATCCGCAGATTGCTGGCGGAGCAGAAAGGGTAACGTGGGCGACGCTATGGACCAGGCTGAAAGACGGAAATATCTGCTCCACTATTTGCTGGCGGAGCGCGAGGAGTACAGGGGCGTTGCGATCCCGCAGGACACGGAGGGCCAGAAGCGGCTCCTCCGGGCGCTGTTCAACGTGCGGATGCCCCAGCCGGTGACGGAGGAATTTTTACAGGTACAGGACGCCTATTTGCAGGAGGAGATCCGGCGGAAGGGCGTCACCGACTCCAAAACCCTGCCGGAACTGCTACCCGACCTGTACCTGTGGCAGGGGGACATCACGACCCTGCGCTGCGGAGCCATTGTCAACGCCGCCAATTCCCAGATGTTAGGGTGCTTCTATCCCAACCACAACTGCATCGACAACTGCATCCACACCTACGCGGGGGTTCAGCTGCGGCGCGCCTGCTATGATCTGATGCAGAAGCAGGGCCACGAGGAGCCTGCCGGTGCCGCAAAAATCACGGCGGCGTACAACCTGCCCTGCGACAATGTCCTGCATACGGTGGGGCCCATCGTCGAGGATCGGCTGACCATAACCCACGAGAACCTCCTGGCCTCCTGCTATCGGTCCTGTTTGGACCTGGCGGAGCGGAACGGGGTCGCGTCTGTCGCCTTCTGCTGCATCTCCACCGGGGTCTTTCGGTTCCCCAATGACCGGGCGGCCGAGATAGCGGTGCAGACGGTAAAAGCCTATAAAACCAGCACGGGCAGCCGGATAAAGGTGATTTTTAACGTGTTCAAGGATTTGGATTTAGAGATTTACCGGGGACTGCTGAAATGAGCTGTTAGCCGTTAGCCCAGTGGGTGCATCCAGACGATGAGCAGGGGCGGCCCGTGGCCGCCCAGGTTAAGCAGTTGATTACCAGCAAAAAACGAGGAGAGGAGTCCAAACAGCTCCCTCTCCTCGTTTTTTGTGGTGCATTATGGCAGAAAGTTACATTTTACAAAAACAGTTCACATTCCTTGCGGTTGGCACAGAGAACGCTCAGCGCCACGCCGCCAAAGTTGGTGAAAACGCGCCCCAGCTTCTTTGCGCCCACGGGACAGATGGAAACGCACCGCATACAGCTGATACATTTTTTGTTGTCCGGGTTCATCGTCACAGGGTCGATGGCCCCTACAGGACATTTTTCCGCGCAGAGGCCGCATTTTACGCAGGCGGCCGAGGCCTCCGGCCCCATGCCCGGCATGGCGTGGCCCGGTTTCTCCGGCGCTTTTCCGGGAACCTGCGGAGGGGTCAGGTCTGCTGCGGCCAGCTTTTGGCGGATTTGAACGGCCATTTCCCGCAGACTTTTTTCGTCTTCCGCATCCGGCCGACCGGCGGCGACTTTGCGCGCGATGGAGTGCTCCGCCAGAGCCGCCACCGCCGCCACCGGCCGGAAACCGGCCTTCTGTGCGGTGTCCATCAGCTCCGCCAGGGTGTTGTCGTAAGCGCGGTTGCCGTATACGCAGACGAGAATGGCTCTGGCCCCGTTCCCGGGGATCGCTCTAAACCGCTCCAGAGCGGTCTGCGGGACCCGTCCGCCGTAGGACGGGACCGCGATTAGCGCGGTATCGTCGCTTTCCAGGCCTGTCGCTGCAAAATCGACGTTCCGGTCACACAAATCGACCTCGATCGCCTGCTCCGCCAGGGCCTGGGTCAGAATGTCGGCGGCCTTCTTCGTGCCCCCGGTGGGGCTGAAGGTGATTTCATAAAACTTCATGGGTCGTTTCCTCCTTCAACGAGATGTGTTATTCCTCACGCGGGACAGCCCCTTCATTCCTACACGACAGAAAGCATATTGTAGAGCTTTAGCAGCCGGATGTCCTCTTTGGAAATTTTCAGGGACTTGGTCAGTGCGGCGTTTTCATCCAGGCGGTGCCGGGAGAACAGCATTTTGGTGGCGATGGGCATCATGGGCCGGGAGGAGAAGCCCTTCCACAGCCCCCACTTGGTATCAGCATCCAGATAAGAGGCCAAAATCTCCGCGCTGGCCTGCTCCATGGGGCTGTGCTGGTTGGTCAGGTTGATGTTGGTGACGGCGTCGAAGTGGGTGATGTAGCCATAGTAGGTGGTTTCGCAGTCCTGATAATTCTCGTAGTCCTTAAAATTCATGTACATCATGATTTTGAACTGGTTTGTTTCCACCTGGCTGAGGACGTCGAACTGGCAGCGCATGATGGTGTTGTTGCGCCCGTCAAAGAGGTAGGCGTAAAACAGGGAAATGCCCTGGAAAAAGGCGGGGTGATTTTCCTCGATGGGCAGACAGGAGCGCGACCGCCGCTGGTAGAGCAGCTGCTCCACGTGGATGTGAAGGGCATCGGCAATTTCGTACAGCGTCTCGATATCTACCGCGATCTCACCCTTCTCGTACTTGGAGACCGTGGATTTGCTTTTGCAGATCTCCGAGGCCAGGCCGTCCAGCGTCATCTTCCGTTTCTTGCGAGTATTGCGAATCTGTTTTCCGATCTCTACGGAGATCTCACTCATAACAAACACCTCCTAAAGCGTTTTGCACAAATCATACGTTTCGTATAAATCGATTTTTCGTGAAAATTCGGCCATTTTTGACATCGCAAAAAAATTATATCACATCCTTTTCCAAAAGTCCACCGCGGGGAAACCGTTTTGAGAAAAAGTTTCACCAGAGGAAACTTGCGCCTTTTGCGATTTCCGTTCCCATTTGCTATGATTCAGTCAGCAAGAGCAAATTCCCTAAGAATTGAATACATCGCCCAGGTTCTTTGTGGAAGCTGCTCAAACCAACACCCCCCCCCAAAATTGAATAGGAGGAAAGTTATGGAAGAAAAAGGCAAGTTTTACGGAGGCAGAGCACTACTGCCGGTCGTCGTGTTCCTGGGGCTGTATCTGGGATGCGGCATCGCATTTACCATCCAGGGTGCAGATTCCGCGTTCGGCTACATGCCGCGCTACGTGGCTGTGCTCATCGCTATCCTGGCAGGTCTGCTGGGGTTTGAGCCTCACCGCAAGCTCTCTGAGAAGCTGGATATTTACCTGAAGGGCGCGGGCTCCTCCGGTGTCCACCTGCTCGGCATTATCGTCCTGCTGGCCGGCGGCTTCGCCCAGGCCACAGCCGCCATCGGCGGTCAGGATTCCATGGTCAATCTGGGTATCACCCTGATCCCCACCCAGTTCCTGGTCCCCGGCATTTTCATCATCTGCTGTCTCATCTCCACCTGCACCGGCACCTCCATGGGCACCCAGGTGACCATGATCCCCATCGCCATCGCAATGGCGGAGGGCGCTGGCGTCAGCAGCGGCATGGCAGGCGCGGCGGCCATCGCGGGCGCTTACTTCGGCGACAACCTGTCCATGATCTCCGACACCACCATCATCTCCGTCAAGGGCGTGGACGGCGATATGCGCGAGAAGTTCCTGCTCAACTGCAAGATCGCCATTCCAGCCGCCATCGTCAGCATCATCCTCTACGTCATCATGGGCTCCCAGACCGCCGCAGGCGTGGCCCAGGAAGCCGGCAGCTACAACATCCTCACCATTCTCCCCTACTTCGCCGTTCTGGGTCTGTCCGTCGCCGGTATGGACGTGGTTCTGGTGCTGGCCTCCGGCAGTGTGCTGTCCCTGATCATCGGCCTGGCCACCGGCACCATCGGCTTCTTCGACTGGTCCATGGCCATGGGCGAGGGCATGGAAGACATGTTCTGGCTGGCTGTCTTTGCCTCCCTGGTCTCCGGCATGATGTCCCTGGTCCGTTACTACGGCGGCATCCAGTGGATGGTCGATAAATCCCAGAAGTTCATCAAGAGCAGCAAGAGCTGCCAGTACGTCATCGGCCTGCTGGTCATGGCCATCTCCGGCACCACCCTGAACAACGCCGTGGCCTCCCTGATCTCCGCCCCCGTTGCCAAGGATCTGGGCGCCCAGTACAATGTTTCCAAGAACAAACTGGCTACCCTGCTGAGTATCTTCTCCTGCGCCATCCTGATGGTGGTTCCCCACGACAGCGGCTGTCTGCTGGTGCAGCAGTACGGCGGGTGCAGTTACCTGGACATCCTCCAGTACGCCTACTATCCCGTCCTGCTGGTTCTGTTCACCTGCATCACCATTCAGTTTGACCTGTTCAGCCAAAAACGCAAAGACAAAAAAGCAGCAGCAAAGGAGTAATTATCATGAAAGTCATTGACACCAAGAACGCTCCCGGCGCCATCGGCCCCTATTCCCAGGCTTTCGTCGTGGGCAGTACCGTCATCACCTCCGGCCAGATCCCCGTCAACCCCGCTGACGGCTCCGTCCCCGAGGGCATCGCCGCCCAGACCGAGCAGAGCTGCAAGAACGTGGGCGCTATCCTGGAGGCCGCCGGCACTTCCTTCGAGAAGGTCTTTAAGACCACCTGCTTCCTGGCCGACATGGGCGACTTCGCCGCCTTCAACGAGGTCTATGCCAACTATTTCGTCTCCAAGCCTGCCCGGAGCTGCGTGGCTGTGAAGCAGCTGCCCAAGGGCGTCCTCTGCGAGATCGAAGCCCAGGCGGAGGTGTAAAACATGAAAGTGAAAGTCATCGGCAGCCACATCTGCCAGGATACCCTGTATTCCATCATCAAGCTCAAGGATCAGAAAGCCGAAGTGGAGTTCCTGGACATCGCCGCCAGCTTCCCCGCCCTGAAGGAGTTCCTGGAGCAGCGGGAGAACAACCCCCTCTATGACGATGTCAAGGCCCGCGGCGGCATCGGAATGCCCTTCTTCCAGCTGGAGGACGGCACCCAGACCCTGGATCTCCAGGAAGTTCTGGCCAAGCTGTAAACAACAGTCACCATCCTATTACAAGAAAGGAGCAGCACAATGGAGAAACAGGAATTTCTGAACCGGTATCTTGTGAACCGCCAGGGTACCAGCAGCAGCAAATGGGACGGCCTGAAAGGCAAATTCGGGGAAGACGGTTTGCTCCCCATGTGGATCGCAGACATGGAGTTCAAGACCCCGGAGGCCGTCACGGCAGCCTTGCAGCAGCGCATCGACCACGGCGTGTTCGGCTACAGCTTTGTGCCGGACAGCTACTATGAAGCCTTCCAGAACTGGATGGAGACCCGGCACAATTGCAAGATCGAGCGGGAAGAACTCCGTTTCTCCACTGGCTGCGTCACCGGCATCTCCTGGATGATCCACGCCTTTACCGAGCCGGGGGACACCTGCCTCATCTTGACACCCATCTATTATCCGTTCTATAATGTCGTCACCAACAACGACCGCCGCCTGGCGACCGTTGGCCTGGACTACGACGAAGGCTACTTCACCATGAACTACGAGGCCATCGAGAAGGCTATCGTGGAACAGGACGTAAAAATGTTCCTGATGTGCTCCCCCCACAACCCGGCCGGCCGCGTCTGGACGGAAGAGGAGCTGGACAAAGTGCTGGCTATCTGCCAGAAGCACAACGTCCTCGTGGTGTCCGATGAGATCCATCAGGACCTGATGGCCCCGGGTCACTCCTTTATCCCCGCTGCCAACGTGGGCGGCGGCAAGTACCGGGACATCCTGCTAATCCTGAACTCCGCCACCAAGAGCTTCAACCTGGCGACCCTGATCCATTCCCACATCATCATCTTCAATGAGGAACTGCGGAAGGTGTATGACCGCTTCGCCTCCGGCCTGAACCGGACCGAGGTCAGCGTGATGGGCATGATTGCCACCGAGGCGGCCTACCGGGACGGCGGCGAGTGGCTGGACGCCCTGCGTCAGGTCATCCACGACAACTACATCTACCTGAAGGAGCGCTTCGCTGCGGAGCTGCCCGGCGTTCGCATGACCGCGCTGGAAGGCGCCTACCTGCCGATGGTCGACCTGCGGGCCTATGTCACCGGAGATGCCTGCCAGGAGGTCATCCAGGGCAAGTGCAAGCTGGCGGTGGACTACGGCCAGTGGTTCGGCGAGGGCTACGATGGATTTATCCGCGTCAACGTGGCCACCGACCCGGCCATCATCCAGGAGGCCGCCGACCGGATCATCCGGGAAATCAAGGCGCTGGGTACCTGCAACGCATAACACACTGTAACGTTTTTTAGGGAGGAAATCACCATGTACAATTTTGACGAGATCATCGACAGAAGAAACACAAATGCCCTGAACACCGATGGCTTCCGTGGCTACATCTTCCACGCCGGCCCGGAGAAGGTTTTCCCCTATAAGGACGAAGAGTTTGTGCGGATGTGGGTGGCCGACATGGAGTTCGGCGTGGCCCCCGAGATCATCGACGCCATTAAGGCCCGTCTGGACCGCCGGATCTATGGCTACACCAGCGTGTTCGACGGCAAATACTTCGAGGCGTTCAAGAACTGGTGCCAGAAGCATTACGACTGGACCCCTGTCGAGAGCGAACTGTATTACACCCCCGGCATCATCCCCGCCCTGTAACAGCTGGCCGAGCGCCTCTGCGCCAAGGGCGAGAAGGTGCTCATCTCCACTCCCGCTTACGGCTACTTTCTCCATGCGGCGGAGTACGCCAATGTGGAAGCCCTGACCTCGCCCCTGGTGAAGGACGCCAACGGCGAGTTCCACCTGGACTTCGAGGACTTCGAGGCCAAGTGCGCCGACCCCAAGTGCAAGCTGGTGTTCTGGTGCAACCCCCACAACCCCACCGGCCGCGTCTGGACCGTGGAAGAGCAGCAGAAGATCGCCGCCATCGTGGAGAAGTACAACCTGTGGATCGTCTCTGACGAGATCCACTGCGACCTGACCCGAAACGGCATCCATCACACCCCCATGGCGAAGATCATGCCCGACTACAAGAAGCTCATCACCTGCATGGCTCCCACCAAGTCCTTCAACATGGCTGGCCTGGCCTTCTCCAACATCATAATCCGGGACGAGGAAACCCTCCAGGAGTTCAAGGACCGGGACAAGCTGTTCGGCATGGTGAACCCCATCTCCCTGACCGCGGCGCAGGCCGCCTACGAGCACGGCGACGCCTGGCTGTCCGAGCTGAAAACCTACCTGGACGGCAACTTCGCCTTCGTCAAGGAGTTCCTCACGGAGAACATCCCCGACGCCGTCATGAACATCTCCGAATCCACCTACCTGTCCTGGGTGGACATGAGCAAGGCTTTGCCCGACGTCATCGACGACCTGCCCGGCTTCTTCGCCAACAACGCCGGCGTCCTGCTGGAAGGCGGCGACGGCCTCTTCGTGGGCAACGCCCGGGGCTACATCCGCCTGAACCTGGCAATGCCTCGTTCCATCATCGCCACCGGCCTCCAGCGCATGGCCGACGCCATCAACAAGCACAACGCCGCGAAGGCGTAAACCATACGGCTCCGCCTGGGCTGCCCTCTCAGGCGGAGCGTAAGAAAAGAAAGAAGTACCTATAAATTACCCCTTCCAATTTGCCTCAGCTCACCTTAGAATTGCCTTAGAATAGAATTGCTTCATATTCCCTTCCAACCACCCCGGAATTGCCTTAGAATTGCTTCAAGCTGCTTCACCCTGCAACAGGCAAAATGATCGATCAGTTGTTCCTTCCACCTATCTATAAAGACCCTTCCACCTATCCAAGCACCTCAACCTTCCTTTTCTAACAGTCAAGCTCACTTCAACCTTATCTTCCAACAGTCACCAACCACCTCGACCTTCCTTTCCAACAGTCAACCAGCCATCCTAACCTTCCTTCCAATTGCCAAAATTACCTCAACTTCCTTCCAACAGTCAAAGATTTACACGGAAGATGCCCTTTGCCCCACGGCGGAGGGCATTTTCTGTTGGGCCGCCATGGGCGTATAAGAAAAATCCCCCCAGCGCAGCCTCGAACTTTTTGGTTTTTCGAGTGACTACGCTAAGGGGATGCACTCAGCCGCAGATTGATAAGCCGTTGGCTGTTCGCCTGGCACTAACAAGCTAAGAGCTAACAGCTAATAGCTTAATCAAACCTTGACAGTCCAGCCGAAGGTGTCCTCCACAGTGCCCCACTGGATGCCGGTGAGAGTGTCGTACAGCTTCTGGACGGTGGGGCCGATCTTGCCGCCGTTGACGATGCAGGAGCGGTCGTTCCAGGCCATTTCGCCTACGGGGGAGACCACGGCGGCGGTGCCGGTGCCCCAGGCTTCCTCCAGCGCGCCGCTCTCGGCGGCGTCGAACAGCTCCTGGGCGGAGATGGGGCGCTCCTCCACCTCGAAGCCCCAGCTCTTGAGCAGCTCGATGCAGCTCTTGCGGGTGATGCCGGAGAGGATGGAGCCGTTGAGGGCGGGGGTGACGACCTTGCCGGAGATTTTGAACATGACGTTCATGGCGCCGACTTCCTCGATGTACTTCTGCTCCACGCCGTCCAGCCACAGGACCTGGGTGTAGCCCTTCTCCTCGGCCACAGCGCTGGCCCGGATGGAGGCGGCATAGTTGCCGCCGCACTTGGTATAGCCGGTGCCGCCCCGGACAGCGCGGACGTCCCTGGACTCCACATAGATGCGGACGGGGTCGATGCCTTCGGGATAGTAGCAGCCGGAGGGGGAGAGGATGATGGCAAAGAGATAGGTCTTGGAGGCGTGAACGCCCAGATGCGCGTCGGTGGCAAAGACGAAGGGACGGATATAGAGGGAGGTCTCCGGCGCATGGGGTACCCAGTCCCGGTCCACGTCCACCAGGGTCTTGATGGCGGTGACGAACATCTCCTCCTCCATGGTGGGGATGCACATCCGCTCCGCGGAGCGGTTGAACCGGCGGGCGTTCTCGTAGGGCCGGAACAGCTGGACGGAGCCGTCGGCCACCCGGTAGGCCTTCATGCCCTCGAAGATCTCCTGGGCGTAGTGGAGCGCCATGGTGGAGAGGTCCATCGGCACAGGGCCATAGGGGACGATGCGGGCGTCATGCCAGCCCTGCCCGGCGGTGTAGTTCATCAGGAACATGTGGTCGGTGAAGATTTTCCCGAAGCCCAGCGCGTTCTCGTCGGCGGGCTTTGCCTTGGGGGTCTTGGTCAGTTCGATGCGGATATCCTGCATGATATGGTTCCTCCTGTCTTTTCTCATCGGGGGCAGGGGTTCTTCCTGCCCGGTGACGATTTGCGTCTGTTCGGCGGCCTTGGGCGGGTGCCGAATAACGGGTTTATTATACCAGCCGCGTTCCCCCATTGCAAGGTTTCCGCGGGAGAAAACGGATTTTTTCTCCGATAAACGCCGGGAAATCCCAATATTTTGGGAAATCAGTCAATCATTTCGGGTTTGAACGGACTGCGGCGTTTTGGCGTCGCTCTTGTTTGAAACTGGTTTTATCATACCCCCATTTATGGCATATGTCAAGAACAATTATTGACATATGCCATAAAATATGCTACGATACCTCCATACAGGAGATGAAGCGCAATGGAGTTGAACGAATACTTCCCCATGTGGGACAAGCTGACCGCCCCGCAGCAGACAAGGCTGCTGGCAGCGTCCCAAAAACGGCATTTTGACAGGGGGCAGATCGTCCACAACGGGCTGACTGACTGCACCGGTCTGTTCCTCCTCCAGTCCGGCCAGCTGAGAGCCTATACCATCTCGGAGGAAGGGCGGGAGATCACCATGTACCGCCTGTTTGAGAGGGACATCTGCCTGTTCTCCGCCTCCTGCATCCTGCGCAGCATCCAGTTCGACATCGTCATCGAAGCGGAGAAGGCCACCGAAGCCTGGATGGTCCCGGCGGACACCTATAAAAAGGTGATGGAGGAATCGGCTCCTCTGGCCAATTACACCAACGAGATCATGGCCAGCCGGTTTTCCGATGTGATGTGGCTGCTGGACCAGATCATGTGGAAGAGCTTGGACCGGCGGCTGGCCCATTTTCTGCTGGAGGAATCCGCACTGGAAAACACCACAACGCTGAAACTCACCCACGAGCTCATCGGGAACCACCTGGGCACCGCCCGGGAAGTGGTCACCCGAATGTTGCGTTACTTCCAGAGCGAAGGAATGGTAAAGCTCTCCCGGGGGACGGTGGAGCTGACCGACCTGGACAGGCTGGAAAAATTAGAGAGCAAATAACAACACCCGCCGGGTTTGGAAGGAAACCCAGCGGGTGACATTCTTTAATCGCTGTTTTTTCCGCAGGCGGTGGCCCGTTCCGCCAGGCAGCGGTCCTTGACCACGGCCTCGTAGAGGCAATACCCTCCGGCAAAGTTGTAACAGTCATATCCGTTGGCGGCGAGGATACGGGAGGCGATATAGCTCCTGAGGCCGCTCTGACACATCACATAGACTGGCTTGCCGGGTTCGAGTTCGGACATCCGCTCCCGCAGCTCGTCCACCGGGATGTTGACGAAGCCTTCCACATGCCCCTGGGCGTATTCCTCCTCCGTGCGGGTGTCCAGCAGCGTGGCGCTGCCATCGCGGGGCAGGGTGTCCACGTCCTCCAGATGCCATTGCTTCACCACGCCGCTGGCGATGTTGTCGATGATATACCCCGCCATGTTGACCGGGTCCTTGGCGGAGGAGTAGGGCGGCGCATAAGCCAGGTCCAGGTCCTGCAGCTCCAGCGCGCTCATTCCGGCGCGGATGGCGGTGGCCAGCACGTCGATGCGCTTGTCCACCCCTTCATACCCGATGATCTGCGCCCCCAGCAGCCGGTAGGTGTCCTTTTCAAAGACCACCTTCATGGTCATCAGCCTGCCGCCGGGGTAATACCCGGCGTGGCTCATGGGAGACAAAATCACCTTGTCGGTGGACAGACCCGCCGCTTTCGCTCTGGTTTCGTTCAGCCCGGTGGAGGCGGCGGTCAGCTCAAACACCTGGAGGATGGAGCTGCCCTGGCTGCCCTTGTAGCGGCTGTCTCCGCCACAGATGTTGTCGGCGGCAATACGCCCCTGTTTGTTGGCGGGACCTGCCAGAGAAAGCAGCGTATCCTGCCCGGAGACAAAGTGCTTCACCTGGACCGCGTCGCCCACGGCGTAAATGTCGGGAGCGGAGGTCTCCATCCGGTCGTTGACCAGGATGCTGCCCCTGACGCCCAGCGCCAGCCCGGCGTCCTTTGCCAGATGCGTGTCCGGCGTGACGCCGATGGCGAGGACCACCAGGTCGGCGTTCAGCGGTTCGGCGTCCTTGAGCAGTACGCTGACGCCGGTTTCGGTTTCCTCGAAGCCCTCTACCGTATGCCCCAGCGCCAGCCTGACGCCGTTTCTGCGCATTTCGCTGTGGATAAAAGAGGCCATATCCCGGTCAAAGGGGTTCATGAGCTGTTTGGGGCGCTGGACGATGGTGACGTCCAACCCCAGCCCCCGGAGGTTCTCGGCCACCTCCAGGCTGATGAATCCGCCGCCCGCCAGCACTGCGGACTTCGGCTGATGGCGGTCAATGTAGTCCCGGAGAGCCAGGGTGTCCTCCACCGTGCGCAGGGTAAAGACCCGGTCAAGGCCCACGCCCGGCAAACGGGGCTGGGTGGGCTTGGCCCCCGGAGAGAGCAGCAGTTTGTCGTAGCGTTCCTCAAACTGCTCGCCGGTCTCCAGATTTTTCACCAGCACCGTTTTCCGCTCAGGATGGATGGACAGCACCTCATGGCGCACCTTCATCACGACGCGGAACCGGGCATAGAAGCTGTCCGGCGTTTGCAGCGTCAGCTCAGCGCGGTCTGTGATGACGCCGCCGATATAGTAGGGCAGGCCGCAGTTCGCGTAGGAAATATACCCGGAGCGCTCAAAGACCACGATCTCCGCCTGCTCGTCCAGCCGGCGGATGCGCGCGGCGGCAGTCGCTCCGCCGGCCACGCCGCCCACAATGACAACTTTCATCTCAGCGCACCACCTTTCCCGTGTAGGAGACAATGCCTCCGATGTTCTTCACGTTGGAATAACCCATCTGCGCCAGGACGCTTGCCGCCTGGCCGCTTCTGGCCCCGCTGTGGCAGTAGACGAAGATGGGAGCCGCCTTCTCGCTGACCACGCAGGCGGTGTCGCCGATGGTCTGCAACGGCACGTTCAGGTTGCCCGGAAGATGCCCCTCCCGGTACTCCTGGGGGGTGCGCACATCCAGCAGAACGGCGTTTGCCGCAGAACGAAATTCCTTCAGCCCCTGGTTGATGTCCGGGCCGCGGAACAAGTTGAAAATCCCCATGTCGTCCCCTCACAGCAAAGCCAGAATCTGATGTTTGGGCCGTGCGCCCACGGTCTGGTTGACGATTTTCCCGTCCTTGATGACCACCAGCAGCGGTATGCTGGTGACGTGGAACTGATCCGCCAACTCCGGCTGCTCGTCCACGTCGACCTTGCCCACCTTGATGTCCCGGCGCTCGGCGGCGATCTCATCGACGATGGGGCTGATCATCCGGCAGGGGCCGCACCAGCTGGCTCCGAAATCCAGGAGCACAGGCTTGTTGGAGCCTAAGACCTCGTCGCGGAAATTCTGTTTTGTAATATTGATAACACCCATCTGTGTATCCTCCTTGTTCTGTATTTGACTATGGCTGTATTTTACCCGAATTTTCGGGGCAGTTCCGTGATATTATCACAGAGACGGGCGAAACGTCCGATATCAGCGTTCCCTGTTTCGGGACGGGCGTTGTGCAAAAAAACCTTTTTGCTGCTGTTTAGCACTAGGCATCTGAGCGAAAATGCGGTATAATGGATGAAACGAATGGAGATGGGAGGTTTTTTTGTGCTCTACATCGGAATCGACCTGGGCACCTCGGCGGCCAAGCTGCTGCTGATGGACGAAACGGGTCAAATCTTGCACATCGTCTCCAGGGAATACCCGCTGGAGTTCCCCCGCCCCGGCTGGAGCCAGCAGAACCCGGAGGACTGGCTCTCCGCCGTGGAGGAGGGGATACCGGAACTGCTGGCGGGCTTCGACGCTGCTCAGGTAGCGGGTATCGGAGCAGGCGGCCAGATGCACGGCCTGGTGGTGCTGGACAGGGACGACAACGTCATTCGCCCCGCCATCCTCTGGAACGACGGCCGTACCGCCAAGCAGGTGGACTACCTGAACAACGTGGTGGGGAAAGAAAAACTTTCTCAGTACACCGCTAACATCGCTTTTGCGGGCTTCACCGCCCCCAAGCTGCTGTGGATGCGGGAGAACGAACCGGATCTGTTCGCTAAAATCGACAAGATCATGCTCCCCAAGGACTTTATCAGCTATAAGCTGACTGGCGTTCACTGCACCGACGTATCCGACGCCTCTGGGATGCTGCTCTTTGACGTGGCGCACAAGTGCTGGTCGAAGGAAATGCTGGAGATTTGTGGAGTGAAAGAGTCTCAAATGGCCCAAATCTTTGAATCCTACCAGCCGGTGGGGACGCTCCTGCCGGATATGGCCCGGAAGCTGGGCCTGCCGGAGACGGTGGTGGTGGCCGCCGGAGCCGGGGACAACGCCGCTGCCGCAGTGGGTACCGGCACCGTAGGCGAGGGGGCTTGTAACATCTCCCTCGGCACCTCCGGGACGATTTTCATCTCCAGCGAGAAGTTCGGCGTGGATGAGCAGAACGCCCTCCACTCCTTCGCCCACGCGGACGGGAATTATCACCTGATGGGCTGTATGCTTTCCGCCGCAAGCTGCAACAAGTGGCTGATGGAGGACATCTTCCAGACGGAGGATTACAGCGGAGAACAGGCGGCAATCACGCCGGACAAGCTGGGTAAAAACCACGTCTTTTTCCTGCCCTATCTCATGGGGGAGCGCAGCCCCATCAACGACACCAATGCCCGGGGCACCTTCATCGGCATGACAATGGACACCACCCGTGCCGACCTGACCCAGGCGGTGCTGGAGGGGGTAGCCTTCGGCATCCGGGACAGTCTGGAGGTGGCCCGTTCTCAGGGTATCGTCATCGAGCGCAGCAAAATCTGCGGCGGCGGGGCGAAAAGTGCCCTGTGGAAGACCATCTGCGCCAATGTGCTGAACGTCACGCTGGAAATTGTCGAGTCCGAGCAAGGCCCCGGCATGGGCGGCGCGATGCTGGCAATGGTGGCGGACGGAACGTACCCAACCGTCAAGGCAGTCTGCGACAGCCTCGTCCATGTGGTGGACACGGTGGAGCCGGAGCCGGAACTGGCGGCGCTGTACGAGGAACGGTATCGGCAGTTCCGAAAAATTTATCCGGTCTGCAAACACCTGTTTTCTGAGCTGTTATAAATTATCCGACCAACCATTGATTTGAAAGTGAGGAGGAATTTCAAATGGTAAGCAACAACATTCCAACCGTCAAGCTGGGCATCATCGCCGTCAGCCGTGACTGCTTCCCCATTGCCCTGTCTACCCAGCGCCGGAAAAACATCGTGGCCGCCTACGGCGAGGGTCTCTACGAGTGTCCCATCACCGTGGAGAACGAGCTGGATATGCTCAAGGCCGTGGAGGACGTGAACGCGGCGGGCTGCAACGCCCTGGTGGTATTCCTGGGTAACTTCGGCCCGGAGACCCCGGAGACGGAAATTGCCCAGCGGTTTGACGGCCCCTGTATGTTCGTGGCCGCCGCCGAGGGGGATGGTGACATGATAAACGGCCGGGGCGACGCCTACTGCGGCATGCTGAACTGCTCCTACAACCTGGGGA
>JAJQAS010000175.1 GCA_021203685.1 Clostridiales bacterium
TCGCCTCCCCTGAAAGGGGAGGGGGACCATGCGAAGCATGGTGGAGGGGTTTCCCCGTCGGATAATAGAACAGGCGGATTCAAAGGGATAGTCGGATTTGCTAATTGCACATTATCAATCACCGCAGCCGCTCCCCGTTCAGCACCGCCGTCACCAGCGTATCCCCCTGATACACCAGCTTCAGGGAGAAAAACGGCCCGCCCTCGTCCAGCAGGCGCAGGAAGATGTGGTCGCCCTCCCACAGGGGCAGCTGACCCACCCGCTCCTTGGGGACCCACTCCAGCGTCCCCTCGTCGCAGTCGGTCAGGGTGCCGGAGAAGTCCCGCGCCACAAAGAGGTGCATGTACTCCGTCTCCCACCGGTCGGAGACGAAGGTCACCAGCCCCCGGTACTCCGGGCGGCGGAGGGTCAGGCCGGTCTCCTCCAGCGTCTCCCGGCAGACACACTCCTCCGGGCTTTCCCCGTCCTCGAACTTGCCGCCCACCCCGATCCACTTGTCGTGGTTCAGGTCGTTTTCCTTTTTGACCCGGTGGAGCATGAGATAGCAGCCGTTTTGTTCAATGTAACAGAGCGTGGTGTTCAGCATAGCAGTTTCCTTTCTGCGGCAGACGACATTCCGTGGTTGCGAAAGCCGCCAAAATGGTATATGATAGGTACATGATTTATTTTCTGACGATCCCTTTGCATCAGCCATGTGCCAGAAACCCCTCCGCCACCGCCTAAAGGCGGCGGCCCTCCTCCCCTTTCAGGGGAGGCAAGGGGGAGAGTGCTTTTCGATTGGTGTCGGTTTTGTTCGCCAGATGTAAGATTTTCAGTGAAATCCTGCATTCTAACCACTAGCTATTCAAAAAGCGGTTGTTTCAACGGGATAACCAGTATTCATTTCGCGCCTGCCCACAGGCGCAGCACACAGGAGGAACCCCCATGAACCTGAAAGGCAGAAATTTTTTGAAGCTGTTGGACTTCACCCCGGAGGAAATCCAGTATTTTCTGGATTTGGCCGCCGACCTGAAAGCCAAGAAGAAGGCGGGCGTCAGCCACGCCACCTGTGCCGGGAAGAACGTGGCCCTGATTTTTGAAAAGACCTCCACCCGGACCCGCTGCGCCTTTGAGGTGGCGGCCCGGGATCTGGGCGCGGGCGTGACCTATCTGGACCCCTCCGGCTCCCAGATTGGCAAGAAAGAGTCCATCGCGGACACCGCCCGGGTGCTGGGCCGGATGTTTGACGGCATTGAGTACCGGGGCTACGGACAGGCCATCGTGGAGGAACTGGCGGCTTACGCCGGTGTCCCCGTCTGGAACGGCCTGACCAACGAGTTCCACCCCACTCAGATTTTGGCCGACTTCCTGACGGTTCAGGAGCATTTCGGCCGCCTGAAGGGCATTAACCTGGTCTATCTGGGCGACGCAAGATATAACATGGGCGACTCCCTGATGGTGGGCTGCGCCAAGATGGGGATGCACTTCACCGCCTGCGCCCCCAAAGCCTACTTCCCCGACCAGGCCCTCATCGACCAGTGCCAGGCCATCGCCGCAGAGACCGGCGCCACTCTCCGCTTCTGCGAGGACCCCACGGAGGCCACCAGGGGGGCCGACGTGCTGTACACCGACGTGTGGGTGTCCATGGGCGAGCCGGTGGAGGTCTGGGAGCGGCGCATCAACGACCTGGCCCCCTACCAGGTGAACCAGGCGCTGATGGACAACGCCGGGCCCCAGTGCCGGTTTATGCACTGCCTCCCCGCCTTCCACGACCACAAGACCACCATCGGCAGGGAGATGGGCGAGCGCTTTGGCCGGGACGCCATGGAGGTCTCCGACGACGTGTTCGAGGGGCCGCAGTCCATCGTCTTTGACGAGGCCGAGAACCGGATGCACACCATCAAGGCGGTCATGGCGGCCACGCTGTAACAGTTGCGGTAGAAACCCCTCCGCCACCGCCCAAGGGCGGCGGCCCTCCTCCCCTTTGCGACTCGCATGGCCTAAAGGCCATAGCTCCGCCGTCAAGCGGCACTTCCGCTGCGCTCCCTGCCTGCATTTGCGCGAAAGAGGAATTGGCCATTGCCGTCAAGGGCACTTCCGGGGCTGCGCCCCTCCCTGTCGGCCAGCGCTTCACAGAGGCGGCAAGAGGGGTGGTCAGTTAAGAAACAAAAGTTCTTCACAGGAAAGTTATACTGTGTTGGGTAAAACTCCCGACTCGGTATTCAGTATCTTCCCCCGCCTTCGGGCGGGGGTGTTTTTTCGTCACGTCTCTCGGCGGTAAAAATAGGTAAACGTCCCCTCTGCCAGCAGCGTTTCCCCGCAGCAGACCCTGGCCCGGAGGACGGCGATGCTGCCGCCGGCGCGCACCATCTCCGCCCGGGCGATGAGGGTGCCGGAGGTCACGTTGCGCAGATAGTGCATGTTGCTGTCCAGAGTGACAGGGCGCCTGCCATGCTGCCGGGCGGTGGCCCCTGTGACGATGTCCGCCATGGTGTACAGCAGTCCCCCGTGGACAATGCCGTAGGGGTTGTGGATCTGGGACGTGACCTGGGCCTGGGCGTAACAGCGGCCCTCCGGGTCCTCCAGCACCTGGATGCCGCAGAGCCTCATAAACTGGTTCTGTTGAATGAGACGGGCTTCTTCCTCTGTCATGAGTATCCCTCCGGGCATGTCGTCAGATGATTCCCCAACAGTATACCCGACCCGTCGACGATTTGCAACCGGCGAAGTTTTCTGGCCGGGGCAAAAGATTTTCGTTCCCAGGGCCGGGAATTTGTGTTATACTTTTGGTATCTATCCTTGTATGGCACTGTGCGGAAGGGAGCTGCAATGAAAGAGAAAATCAGAGTCACCATCGCCGGGCGGAATTACCTCCTGACCGCCGACGAAAACAATGGGTATATCGAGCAGATCGCGGAGTATGTGGGCGGGCAGATCGCTCAGGCGGAGGGGATGGCCCGTTCCTCCGCCGTGGACGCGGCCACCATGGCGGCCATGAACATCGCCGACAACTACTTCCGGGAGCGGGAGGCCGGGGAGAACCTGCGCCGCCAGCTGAAAGAAGCCCTGGACGAGAGCGGCAACTTGAAGCGGGAGATCTCCGAGCTGAAGCGGGAAAACTTCCGGCTGAGCCAGGGCAAGTGAGCGTATGATGGAGCTGCTGGCCCCGGCGGGGTCGCCGGAGGCGGTGCGGGCGGCGGTGCAGTCCGGCGCGGATGCGGTCTATCTGGGCGCGGGGGACTTCAACGCCCGGCGGAACGCCGCCAACTTCGACCGGGAGGCCCTGCGGGAGGCGGTGGACTACTGCCATCTGCGGGGGGCGAAGGTCTACCTGACGCTGAACACCCTGCTCTACGACCGGGAGCTGCCCCGGGCGGCGGAGCTGGCGGCCTACGCCAGCACCATTGGCGTGGACGCGGTGCTGGTGCAGGACCTGGGGGTGCTGCGGGTGGTGCGCCAAGCCGCCCCTGACCTGCCCATCCACGCCTCCACCCAGATGTCCATCCATGACCTGGAGGGGGCAAGGTTCGCCGCCGGGCTGGGCGTCAGCCGGGTGGTGCTGGCCCGGGAACTGAGCCGGGACCAGATCGCCTACATCTGTGCCCACTCCCCGGTGGAGGTGGAGGTGTTCGTCCACGGGGCGCTGTGTATGTGCTACTCCGGCCAGTGCTTTTTTTCCTCCGTGGTGGGGGGACGCAGCGGCAACCGGGGCATGTGCGCCCAGCCCTGCCGCCTGAACTACGGCTGGAACGGCAGGGCCGACAAGCCGTTGCTCTCCTTAAAAGACATGAGCCTTGCCGCCCACCTCCAGGAGCTGGAGGAGATGGGGGTGGCCTGCGCCAAAATCGAGGGCCGCATGAAGCGCCCGGAGTACGTGGCGGTGGTCACAGGCATTTATTCCGCCTGTCTCCGGGAGGGGCGCGACCCTACGCCGGAGGAACTGACTGCTCTGGAGCGGGCCTTCTCCCGCCAGGGCTTCACCGATGGCTATTTTATGGACCGCACCGGCACCAAGATGTTCGGCGTCCACGACAATGACGCGCCGCCCCCGGAGGACTTATATGCCGAGGCCCGGCGGCGCTACGGCAAGGAACAGCCGCTGGTCCCCATCGACCTTCGGGCGGAGGTGGCTCCGGGGAAACCCGCCGCCGTCACCGTCTCCGACGAAGGGAGACACTCTGTCACCGTCACCGGGCCAGTCCCAGAACCGGCGCGAAATCGCCCCCTGACGGCAGAGCAGCTGCACAGACAGCTGACCAAGACCGGCGGAACGTCTTATTTTTGCAAGACCTGCGAGATTCAGGTGGGAGAGGGGCTATCTCTGCCTGTTTCCGCCCTGAACGGCCTGCGCCGGGAGGCGCTGGAGGGCCTGAACCGGGCGCGGACGGAACCTCCCGTCCGGCGGACGGGGAAATTCACTCCACCCCAGAGCGTTCCCAATCGGCAGGAGCAGCCGGGGTTCTCCGTCTCGCTGCTCCGGGGGTCGCAGCTGACGGACGAGCTGCTGGCCCTGCGGCCCGGTTCCGTGGCCCTGCCCCTGGAGGAGTACGCCGCTCATCCGGCGTGCATCGACCAAATCATCCGCAGCGGCGCGGAGTGCGCCGTCACCCTGCCCCGGGTCCTGTGGGACCGGGAGCGGGAGGGGGCCAAAACCCTGCTGGCCGACCTGCGGCAGCGGGGCGTCACCGCCGCTTACGCCTCCACCTGGTCGGGGGTCATGCTGGCCAAAGAGCTGGGCTTCACCCCCCGGGGGGACTTCGGCCTGGGGGTCACCAACAGCGAGACCCTGGCGGGGATGCAGGAGCTGGGCCTTTCCTCGGCGGTGCTGTCCTTCGAGCTGAAAAGCCAGCGGGTGCGGGATCTGTACAAGCCGCTGGACACAGAGCTAATTGTCTACGGGCGGTTGCCCTTGATGATTATGGAAAACTGCATCATTCGCGGCAAAAACGGCAGGTGCGCCTGCAACTGGAAAACCGGCGGCGACCCAGTGCTCACCGACCGGCGGCGGGCCAGGTTCCCGGTGGTACACGCCTACGGCTGCCGGAACGAGATTTTGAACTCTGCCCCGGTCTATCTGGCGGATAAACAGGACTTCTGGAAGCGGTGCGGCCTCTGGCGGGTGAGATCGCTCTTCACCACCGAGACGGGCGCGGACTGCTCCGCAATTTTGCGCCAGTACCAGACCAGCGAGGCCAATTTGCCGGAGCAGTTCACACGGGGATTGTATTTCCGGGACGTGGAGTAACGTAAAAACCCCTCCGCCACCGCCTAAAGGCGGCGGCCCTCCTCCCCTTTCAGGGGAGGCAAGAGGGGTGGTCGGTTGCGGAATGGCACGTTGTTAAAGGCAAAGATTC
>JAJQAS010000072.1 GCA_021203685.1 Clostridiales bacterium
TAATCGCTCTCAGTGAGGGCTTCCGCCTGTTCGATGGCGGCGGTCAGAGCGGAGGTGTCAACGGTCTCGGTCTCACCGCCGGTGCTGCCAGCCTCATAGCCATAGGGGAAGCTGACATAGGGGGAACCGGTAGGCTCGGCCTCAGAGGTGGTGTAACCAGCCAGGAAGCGATCCTGCCAGGCCCACATCTCGTAGGGGGTGATGGAGCTGCCCAGAATGTAGCCGTCCGCAGCAACAAGGCCGTTGGCCGCAGCAGTGGTCGCGTTGGCGGTGCTGCCGGAGCTATAGGACTTGTCGAAGGTGATGGTTTCGCCGTCCACGGTCTTATCCTCGGTCTGGTTCAACCGGGTGGTGATCCAGGCGGTGTTGCCGATGAGCTGCTGGTTGGTGTCCTCTTCGCCGCTGGCGTCGAAGGACTGGGCCTCGCTCTTGTCGGTGGTCAGAGTGCCGTCCTCGGCATAGTAGTAAGTGGTGCCGTCGATGGTGGTGGTCAGAACATAGGTGGACTTGGTCATGATCTGCCAAATGTCATCCAGGTTCTCAAATCCGTAGTAGCTGTAGGTTGTAACAGTGCCGTCCACGGTGACGCCGCCACCACCCTGCTGGACCATGTAGATATAGACACTGTCCACATCATAGGTCTTGGAGGCGGTCAGACCGTCGCCGTCCACGGTGATGGTCATGGTGGTGAACACGGGGACATAGGCCCAGTGCATGAAGGTCACGGCCACCTGGGTCTCGCCCTCACTGGAGAAGACGGAGTACTGCTTCTCACCGTAGGCGTTCTCGGTCTGGAGGGTGTAGGAGTCGCCGTAAGCGTTGTAAAGGGTCACGGTGACGTCGTCCGCCGTCAGGCCGGAGGCATCAGTGCCGGAGGGCCAGGTGATGTAGAAGTCATCGGCCAGGTTGTCGCACAGGATGGGGTCGCCGGTGGTGGTGTCGCCGGACCAGGTCCACTGGATCTCATCGGTCTGGGAGACACCGGAGGTGCTTTCCACGGCCACAGGGGACTCGATGTCATTGAAGGAGGAGGCCATATCGGTTCCTTCACGGCCCCAGATATAAACGTTCACCTGGAACTGGACCGCGTCAACCTCCACGCCGTCATAGGTGATGCCGCTGACCTCAAAGTTGAAGGTGTAGTAGCCGTTGCCGTCGCCACCAAAGCAGCTCCACTCGCGGCCACTGTTGTAATCGCTCCACTCATAGTCGCCGGTGTACCATTCCAGGTCGCCTTCGGACAGGGTGTAGGTCATCTGGCCGTTCTCCCAGCTGCCGGTCAAACTGGTGGCAGCCAAAACCAGCTCCTCAGGATAATAGCCGTCGCCCTCGGCCAGCTTGACCACGGCGTTGCCGCTGTCGATCTTGCTGTCATCAATGTCGCCTTCGGACAGGGCCAGAGAGATGGTAGCCGAGCCGGTGTAGGTGACGGTGTCGGCCTCGTAAGTAGCGGTTTGGTCCTCATACTGGACGCGCTCGCCATCCTCGTTGTAGTAATAGAGATAGGTGTCGCCCGGGCCGCTGGTCTTAACCAACGCGGCCTTCAAAGTACTCTTGTTGCCGGTGTCGGCGGAGCCGAAGATGTCGCTTTCCGCAGCCTCGACAGGTTCTTCTTCCTCTTCCTCATCGCCGCTGGTGCTGCCCGCCTCATAGCCGTAGGGGAAACTGACATAGGGAAGGCTGGTGGCGGTGGTGCCGTCCTCCTCGGTCCAGCCGGAGAGGAAGCGGTCCTGCCAGGACCACATAGTCCCTTCGTAACCTGTATCCCACATCACATAGCCGGCAGCGGGTTTCACGCCGTTTGCGGTCAGGGCTTCGCCGGTCTTGTACACGTTGTCATCGCCGTCGTCGTAGGCGTAAACCTTGTCAAAGGTCACGTCCTCGCCATCCACCGTCTTGATTTCGGTCTGGTTCAAGCGGTTTTGCAGGAATACGGTGCTGCCAACCAGCGTGGGGGTGCGGTCGTCTGTGGCGTCGAAGGTGGCGGCTGCGTCGGCGTCTTCGGTCAGGTAGCTGGCGCCGTTCTCGTCCTCGGCGTAGTAGTAAGTGGTACCGTCAACTGTAGTGGTCAGTGTGTAATACGGCTCTTTTGCCAACTGCCAGACGCTGGTCAGGCTGTCCTCATCCAGGCCGTAATAAGAGAAGGTGACCACGTCGCCGTCATGGGAGGGATGTCCGCCGGACTGCACCATATGGACATAAACGCTGCCAATTTCATAGGTTTTGGAGGCGGTCAGGTCGTCGCCGTCCACGGTGATGGTCATAGTGGTGAACACAGGGGTATAAGCCCAGTGCCGGAACATGACCGCCACCTGGGTCTCGCCCTCGCTGGAGAACACGGCATACTGCTTTTCACCATAGTCGTTTTCGGTCTGTAGGGTGTAAGAGTCGCCGTACTCGCTGTAGAGGGTGACGGTGACATTCTCCGCCGTCAGGCCGGAGGCGTCGGTGCCGGTGGGCCAGGTGATATAGAAATCATCGGTCTGGTTGTCGCACAGGATGGGAACGCCCGCACTGTCATCGCCGGACCAGGTCCATTGGATCTCGTCAGTCTGACTGATGCCGGAGGAGCTTTCCACCGCAACGGCGTCCTCTTCAGAATTGTACCCGGCGGCAAGGTCAGCCCCGGAACGGCCAAAGATGTAGACCTCTACCTGGAAGGTGACAGTGTCTACCTCCTGCCCGTTGTAGGTGATGCCGCTGACTTCCAGGTTGAAGGTGTAGCAGCCGTTGCCGTCGCCGCCGAAGCAGCTCCACTGGCGGGTGCCGCCGCTGTAGCCTTCGGTGTAAACGGTGTTGTTCCAAACCAGATCCTCCACGTCCAAAGTGTAGGAGATTTGGCCGTTCTCCCAGCTGCCGGTCAGGGCAGTCACGCCGAGGGTCAGCTCATCGGCGTAATAGCCGTCGCCTTCCGCCAGTGTGACCACCGCGTTGCTGCTGTCGATCAGGCTGTCATCAACATCACCCTCGGACAGGGCCAGGGAAATGGTGGCCTCACCGGTCAGGCTGTCAATGGTATCGCTCATCAGGCAGCTAAGGCCGTCGGTGTAGGCGTAGCCGAAGAGGGTGCTTTCCGCAGTGACGGAAACCTCGACAGTCTCTTCTTCCTCATCGCCGCCGGTGCTGGGGGTCTCGCCCGCCGCATAGCCGTAGGGGAAGCTGACATAGGGGAAGCTGGTGGCAGTGGTGCCGTCCTCGCTGGTCCAACCGGCGGAGAAGCGGGTCTGCCAGGCCCAGTGCTCATAGGGCATCAGGGTGCCGTAGCGGTTGCCGTTGCCATCGTAGGGGGTCAGGTTCTCGCCGATGACGTAGCCCTTGGCGGCCTTTACGCCGTTGGCAAGCACGTCCTCGCCCTTCATATAGAGGTTGTTGTTGCCGTCGCCATTGCCCAGCTCCTTGGTGAAGGTGACAGTCTCGCCGTCAACGGTCTTGTCCTCGGTCAGGGTCAGGCGGTTCTCGATAAAGACAGTGGAGTTGACCAGCGCAGGCTCCCGCACCTCGGTGGACTGGGTGTAAACAGCCGCCTCGTCCTCATCGGTGGTCAGATAACCATTGCCGCTCTCGTCCTCGGCGTAATAATAGGTGGTGTCGTCAACGGTAGTGTAAAGGGTGTAGTCCTCCGTGTCCTTAGCCAGCTGATAGACGCTGGTCAGGCTGTCCAGGTCCAGGCCATAGAAGCTGTAGGTGACTGTATTGCCGTCGCCAGAAGCGCGTCCGCCAGACTGCACGATGTAAGCGTAGACGCTGGCCACATCATAGGTCTTGGTGGCGGTCAGGCCGTCGCCGTCCACGGTGATGGTCATGGTGGTGAACACGGGGGTATAAGCCCAGTGCATAAAGGTCACGGCCACCTGGGTCTCGCCCTCGCTGGAATAGACCACATACTGGACTTCGCCGTAGGCGTTCTCGGTTTCCAGAGTGTAGGTGGTGCCGTATTCGTTGGACAGGGTCACGGTGACGTCGCTGGCGGTCACGCCGGAGGCGTCGGTGCCGGAGGGCCAGGTGATGTAGAAGTCATCGGCCAGGCTGTCGCACAGGATGGGAACGCCCGCGCTGTCGTCTCCGGACCAGGTCCACTGGGTCTCGCTGCTCTGGCTCTTGCCGGAGGAGCTTTCCGTAGCGGTGGGCAGGGACACTTCGTCGTCAAAGACGGTGCCGCGGTCGGTGCCGTCCCGGCCAAAGATATAGATCTCTACCGGGAAGGTGGTGGAGGCCACTTCCTGTCCGTTATAGGTGATGCCGCTGACCTCCAGATAGAAGGTGTAGCAGCCGTTGCCGTCGCCGCCGAAGGCGCTCCACTGACGGGTGGCGTCGCCCATCTCGCCGCTGTAAACGGTGTTATCCCAAACCAGGTCTTCCACGTCCATGGTGTAAGTGGTCTGGCCGTTTTCCCAACTGCCGGTCAGGGTGGTGGCGCTAAAGAGGAACTCAGCGGCATAGTAGCCGTCGCCGTCCACCAGTTTCACGGTGGCGTTGCTGCTGTCGATCAGGCTGTCGTCGATGTCGCCCTCGTCCAGGGCCAGGGAGATGGTGGCAGAGCCGGTCAGGCTGTCAACGGTATCGCCTCTCAGGCAACTGCCGCCGGCGGTGTAGCCGTAACCGAAGAGGGTGCTTTCCGCTGTCGCGGTGGGAACGGTGCTGCTCTCGGCCTCTACGCTCTCGTCCCCTTCTTCGATTTCCTCGGCTTCCGCCGCTTCTACCGTTGCCTCTTCTTCAGCGGATTCCTCGGTTTCTTCCTCAGCGGATTCCTCCGTCTCTTCCTCGGAGCCGTCAGCGGCTTCTTCCGCTTCATTTTCTTCCTCAGTGGTATCCGCTTCTTCGGCGGATTCCTCCTCGGATTCTTCCTCAGTGGTTTCCTCGGTGTCTGTGGAAACGACCACAGTCCCCTCGCTGACGCCAACCTCCGCCGCTACTGCGGGGAGAGACGCGCAGGAGAGCGCCATTGCCATGGAGAGCAGCAGCGCACACAATTTGTGCAATTTCTTCATTTTGATTCTCCATTATTCGTTTGGGTGGATACTTTCTCTTTGTGATCTGCCGGTTTTCGCCCCCTTTCCGGGTTTTGCGCCGCTTTCCGGTTCACTCCCCGCCCCGGGGCAAAAAAAGCACCCAGAGCAGCCAACATGCTTTCGCAGGTTGGCTCCCCTGGGTGATGCTCCTATTTGGATAACAATCCCTAGCGTGATTCAATTTGCCAATGGAACTGCTCCAGTGGCCGGTGAGTGTGGCTGCTGTCAGCGGCAGATACCGTCGATCCAGGCGAACAGGTCGTCCAAATCGTAGTCGCCGCTGTGGGGCAGGC
>JAJQAS010000034.1 GCA_021203685.1 Clostridiales bacterium
GGCTGGAGGGCGGCGGCCTTGGCCTGGGCGTCCTCGCCCACGATGTCGGCGGCCAGGATGACTTCCTTGCCCAGCAGCTCAGACAGACGGGCGGCCACGGGCTTCATGGACAGCTCGGGCTTCCACTCGCCCTTGGGCTTGCCCATATGGGAGCAGGCGATGACGGCGGCGTTCTGCTCCAGCAGGTACTGGATGGTGGGCAGAGCGGCGCGGATGCGCTTGTCGTCGGTGATGACGCCAGAGCCGTCCTTGGCCATGGGGACGTTGAAGTCGCAGCGCAGCAGGACCTTCTTACCGGCTACGTCGATGTCGGTGACGGTTTTCTTGTTGTAATTCATAAAAATTACTCCTTCCTTGCCATGTGATAAGAGAAACTTATGATTAAATAAGCCCGAGGGCGTATTTAACAGGGAAACAGGGGCGCGACATCAGGGGGTGGGGTTGCCGCCCATGGCCCCCACGCCGGTGAGGCCGGGGAAATCGTTCTGCCGCAGCACCTCGTAGGCCATCACCGCCACGGCGTTGCTCAGGTTCAGGCATCGCACATCGGGCAGCATGGGGATGCGGACGCAGCGGGAGAAGTGCTTGTCCAGCAGCCACTGGGGCAGCCCGGCGGTCTCCTTGCCGAAGAAGAGCCAGCAGTCCGGCGAATAATGAGGTTGGGTGTAGCTCTGAGGGGCCTTGCTGGAGGCCAGCCACAGGTTGTCCGCCGCCTCCGGGCAGCGGGAAAAGAAGTCGTCTAAATTTTCGTATTCGGTGACGCTGACCCGGCTCCAATAGTCCAGCCCTGCCCGGCGCACCCATTTTTCCGACACCTCGAAGCCCAGCGGGTGGATGAGGTGGAGGCTGCAGCCGGTGACGGCGCAGGTCCGGGCGATGTTGCCGGTGTTCTGAGGGATCTCCGGCTCCAGCAAAACGATATGCGGCATACTTCACGCCCCTTTGCAAGCTGCCCTTATTCTATTCCATTTTTGCCGGAAAAGCAACAGAAAATCACCGCGTTTGGGGCGGTTTACGCAATTTTTTCTTAGGGGCAGAAACGCCGGAAAAAGTCAATGGTGCAACCTCACCAAAATTTGCGGGGATTTTCTGTGAAAGTTTCCGAAGACTGGTTTTGCAAAACACGCTTACGGCTCCGCCTGCTCCCGTTTGCGCTCCAGCTCGGAGAGATACTTGTACACCGTATAACGGGAGACGCCCAGCCGCTGGGCCACATAGGGGACGGCCTTCTGGAAGGAGAAGGCGTTCTTCTGCTGGAGCAGGGCGATGATTTTCAGCCGGTCGGGCTTGTTGAGGGCGTGGACGGGCTTGCCCACGGCGGAGAGGCACTCGTCGAACAGCTCAGAGAGCTGGAAGTCGCTGCCCGACCACAGGGCGGACTTCAGGTCCGCGTCGGCGCTCATCAGGTCCACCAGCACCCGGTTGGCGAACACCAGCGAGCTATAGTCAAAGTTGATGCCCAGGGCCAGGTTGTAGTCCTCCCCGATCATGTGGAAGGTGGAGCTTTTGATCTGCTGACCAGAAGGAGTGGTGGCGTAGAGATTGACGAAGTCTGTTTTCAGGGCCTCCTCGTCCAGCTCGGACTGGTTGCCCAGAATGTCCATGGTGGAGCCGACTTTGCGCCCGGAGACCTGGCCGTTGTAGATGGCCAGGATGGGGTGGGAGGGGACGGACATATCGTGCACCAGCGTCTCGCAGCTGCTGCCGAAGGTCTCGGCGATGCCCCGGGCGGTGCGATCCAGAAATTCAAAGGCTTCCTCGCGGGTCACGGCGGCCCCTCCCCTCTGCATGGCAAACGGCTCGACAGAGCCGCCTTTCTTTTCCCTATTTTAGCATGACGGGGAGATTTGTCAACCGATAAAACCGTACAAATTGAAAAAATAGGTGAGAAAATTCCCCCGAAACAGGCGAAAAAACCGCATTCAAGCCCCCGGAGAGAGATTGAACCGTTTCACGCACCGTACAATTTTTTACGCAAAAGTGAAAAAGGAGGAATTTTCCTTTGCATCCGCTGGTATACTTCCCGGCTGCCGTGGGATACTGCGGGGAGAGAATCTTTTAGCTGTTAGTCAGGTGCTGCCAGAGAAAAAAAGAAGCGTGAAGGACGAAAGCAGTCCCAGGGTGGGACGGAAGAAAAAACAGCGGGGGAGACGACACGATGGGCTTTTTTGGACAGCGGCGGGGTAAGACCCCGTACCACCCGGAGCAGGAGAGGCAGTTCCCGGGGGAACCTACCTTTGAAAACGTAAAGGAAATCTTTTCCGACTGCGCCGACTTCGCCGCCCACACGGTAGTCTCCGCCCGGACGGGGGAGCGGTTCCGGCTGTGCTGGCTGGACGGCATGGTGAAAAGCGAGCGGCTTAACGACTACGTTATCCGTCCGCTGGCGGCGGGGCCTGTCCCGGCGGGGCTGGACGGGCTGCGCCAGCTGCTGGAGGGCGGCGTGTGGAACCTGAACGTCCGGGAGCAGACCGCCCTGGACGACATCGCGGAGCAGCTGGTGGCCGGGTCGGTGGCGGTTTTCTGCGCCACCGGCGTGCTGACCTGCGACGTGGGCACCGAGGAAAAACGCTCCGTTCAGGCTCCGGAGGACGAGGTGGCGGCAAAAGGGGCCAAGGACTCCTTTGTGGAGAGCCTGCGCACCAACACCAGTCTGCTCCGGCGGCACCTGCGCTCCCCCCACATTCAAATCGAGGAGTTCACCGTGGGCCGGGAGAGCCGGACGCCGGTGGACATCGTGTGGCTGGAGGGCCTGACCAACCGGAAGCTGGTGGAGGCCGTGGTGGGGCGGCTGGAGCAGGTGGACATCGACGGGCTGCTCTCCACCGGCGACTTCGAGGAGTACGTGGCCCAGCGCAAGGGGGCCACCTTCCCCCAGATGGTGTTCACCGAGCGGCCCGACCGGTTCTGCCGGGGGATTCTGGATGGCAGAGTGGGGGTGTTCATCGAGGGCATCCCCCTGGGCGGGCTGCTGCCGGGGAACATCACCCAGTTTTTGCAGGCCCCCCAGGACCAGATGTACCACTGGACCATCAGCGGGGCGCTGCTGACCCTGCGGTATCTCTGCCTGCTGGTGACGCTGCTGCTGCCGGGGTTCTATATCGCTGTGGCCTCCTTCCACTTTGAGATGATCCCCACCAAACTGGCCATGTCCATCATCGCCAGCAAGCAGAACGTCCCCTTTGCCACCCCCTTCGAGGTGCTGCTGCTCCTGCTGGCCTTTGAGATCTTGCAGGAGGCGGGACTGCGGCTCCCCAAGACCATCGGGCAGACGGTTTCTATCATCGGCGGGCTGGTGGTGGGACAGGCGGCGGTGGACGCAAAAATTCTCTCCCCGGCGGTGGTCATCGTGGTGGCGGCGGCGGGCATCGCCGGGTTCACCCTGCCCAATCAGGACTTATCCAACGCCCTGCGCATCTGGCGGTTCCTGGTGGCGCTGGCGGCCAGCGCAGCAGGCTTGTTCGGCGTGGTGACGGCGCTGGCAGCGCTGGTCTGTCACCTGGCGGGGATGGAGAGCTTTGGCCTGGCCTACCTGACTCCCTTCGCCGCCGACGCAGGGCAGCAGGTGGAGGGACACGCCGTGTTCCGCCAACCCATCCCGGAGGTGAAGCTGCGGGAGCTGTCACTGAGGCCGGAGAACCGGCGGCGGCAGAAGTGAGAGAAGCATTTTCACCAACGATATACCATTTAATTGAGGGGAACCACCTTGAAACGATATAGCTTCATTGCGATTTTGACTGCGCTCTGTCTTACCCTGACCGGCTGCTCCAACGCCTTCCTCCCGGAGAGCCGGGACATCACCAACGTCCAGCTCATGCGCACCCTGGCCCTGGACCCGGGGGAGACGGCCCGTGTAGCGGTGATGGCGGCGGGGGAGGTGCAGCCGGGCGACGAAGGAGCGGAGGCCCAGCCACCCGCGATTTTGAACTGGGAGGCCCCCACGGTGTTTTCCGCCTGTCTGACCATGCAGACCTGCGGGGACGGCTACGTCTCCTATGGCCACGTCAGCCAGTGTCTTATCAACGCCGACCTGCCGGAGCAGGTGGGGAGCTACCTGCTGGATTTTATCGAGCGGGACTTTGAAATGCGGATGGACATCGACCTCTACGCCGTGACGGAGGGCCGGGCGGCGGATTTATTGACAGAGACGGCCAGCGGGTCCCAGTCCGCAACGGAGCGGCTGGAGTCCATCGAAAACGACCTGAAATTGACCTCTCAGGGCTGGACGGTGACGCTGCGGGACTTCCTCATCGACCTGGCGGACAACGGCTGTGCTCTGCTGCCTGTGGCGGCGCTGCAGGAGGAGGAAGGGGAGAGCACCCTCGTCTGCGACCACCTGTGCTGGTTCCGGGAGGAGCAGCTGGGGGGCGAGCTGACCGGGGAGCAGTCCCGGGCGGCGGCGATGCTGCTGGGTCAGGCGAAAAGCGGCGCGGTGGAGAGTGCCCTCTCCGACGGGAGCCTTGTGGGGCTGCGGCTCACCGGGGCGGAGGTGCGTTGGCAGCCACAATGGGAGGGGGATACCCTCGTGGGGCTGACGGCCCAGGTTTCCGCCACCGCCGACCTGGCGGAGCTGGAGGGAGACGCGGACCCCTATGATCCGGCGGTGCAGCAGGAGCTGAATGATTGCCTGGCCCAGGCGCTGGAGGAACAAATACAGGGTTTGTTGGAGCTTTCTCAGGTGGAGAACGCGGATTTTCTCCACCTGGGGCGCAGGATGGGAGTGCAGTGCCCCGCCCGCAGCGGCGTGTTGCAGGAGAATTGGGACGAGTGGTTCCCCCAACTGACGCTGACCGCCCAGGTAGAGGCCACCGTGGAGCGGAGCTATGACGTGAACCGGGCGGAGGTCAGCGCATGAGGTGGCTGTATCTGGTGCTGTGGGGGCTGCTGGCCTGGCAGGAGCTGCCACCCCTCTGGCGGGAAGGCAGGCGGCGGGAGCTGGCCCTGTGGCTGGCGCTGGCCGGGGCGGGGCTGGTCCTGGCGGTGTGGTACTTTTGGGGAGATCCCCAGTGGCGGCTGGCGGAGTGGCTGGCAGGCTGACCCGGAAGGGAGGAGACTGACACATGGACAACTCGATTTCTCTGCGCCAATATCTGGTGCTGCTGTTTGTGGCGCTGCTGTCCCCGCTGGTGAAGCTCATCCCCGGCGGGCTGGCGGCCCAGGCCGGGACCGGCGCGTGGCTTTCCACGCTGCTCCTGTTGCTGCCCGCCCTGGCGGTGGTGTGGCTGGCGGCGTACCTGGGGCGGG
>JAJQAS010000277.1:0-3598 GCA_021203685.1 Clostridiales bacterium
CCTATGTCTATACCGTCCGGGCCTACATCAAGCAAAACGGCGAGAACGTCTGGGGCGGCTACGACAAGACCGGCCTGACCATCAAGTGGCTGGAAGCCCCTGACCTGGACGATGCTGCCAACGCCACTTCCTCCATCACCGTCAACTGGGAGAAGGTGAATGGCGCCAGCGGCTACTACATCTACCGCAAGGCCGGCAACGCCACCAAGTGGACCAAGGTCGGCACCGTGAAGAGCGGCAGCACCCTCAAGTGGAGCGACAGCGATGTCTCCAACGGCACCAAGTACACCTACACCGTCCGGGCCTACTCCGGCAGCACCCTCAGCGGCTATGAGTCCGAGGGCGAGACCATCTACCGCCTGAGCCGCACCAGCATCTCCAGCCTGAAGAACAGCTCCTCCAAGAAGCTGACCGTCAAGTGGAAGAAGAACTCCAAGGCCACCGGCTATATCATTCAGTACTCCACCAACAGCAGCTTCAAGAACGCCAAGAGCGTCAAGGTCACCAGCGCATCCTCCCTCTCCAAGACCATCTCCAAGCTGACCAAGGGCAAGAAGTACTATGTCCGGGTCCGGGCCTACAAGACCACCGGCGGCGAGACCTACCGCTCCGCGTGGAGCTCCGTCAAGAGCGTGACCATCAAGAAGTAACGGACAACGACATCCCACAACTGACATCCATTCAAATCATCCATCCGGAAAAACGGCGCGGCTCCGTCAGGGGCCGCGCCGCACTGTCCCCACCGGGGACTTTTTCTTTTTTTGCCCGAGGCGGCAAAGGGAAGTGACGGTGTACAACCTTCGTCCGCCGTGATATAATACATTCGTAAAATTGCAAAAAAAGCGCGCCCACCGGCGCAGGAAAGGACAATAACACTATGGCAGATGAACTTGTACGGGTCATTACCACCGACGGGGCCGTGATGGCCGCCGCCGTCTCCGGGCGGGAGATGGTGGCTCAGGCCCAGCGCATCCACGGGACCTCCTCTGTGGCCACGGCGGCGTTGGGGCGGACGCTGCTGGCAGCGTCCATGATGGGCAACCAGATGAAAGGGGCGGACAACTCCGTCACCATCCAAATTCGCGGCGGCGGCCCCATCGGGCAGATCACCTGCGTCGCCGGGGCAGACGGCTGCGTCCGGGGCTGCGTCAGCGATCCCCGGGTGTATCTGCCCCCCAGGGAGGACGGCAAGCTGGACGTGGGCGGCGCCGTGGGCGCCGACGGCAGTCTCACCGTCGTCAAGGACCTGGGCATGAAGGAGCCTTACATCGGCTCCGTCCCCCTGGTCAGCGGGGAGATCGCCGAGGACATCACCGCCTACTACGCCGCCAGCGAGCAGACTCCCACCGCCTGCGCCCTGGGGGTGCTGGTGGACTCCCGGGACCAGCACGTCTATGCCGCGGGCGGCTTTCTGGTGCAGCTGCTGCCCGGCGCGGACGACGCCGCCATCGACAAGGTGGAGCGAGGCATTGAAAAGCTAGGCTATGTGACCCGCCACTTCGAGGAGGGGGAGACTCCCCTGGAGCTGGTGATGGAAGCTTTGAGCGAATTTGAGGTGGAGGTGCTGGAGACCGTCCCCGTGGGCTACCGGTGTACGTGCAGCAGGGAGCGGTTTGGCCGGGCGCTGCTCACCCTGGGCCGGGACGAGCTGAAGAGCATGGCGGTCGAGCAGGGCGGCGCGGAGATCAAGTGCCGGTTCTGCAACGAAGTGTACCGGTTCTCCAAAGAGGAGCTGGAAGAAATGATGGAAAGTCTCTGAAAAATCCAACCTTTCGGGGCGAACGCACTGGCAGGCAACGGCGAAAGCTGGTACAATAGGGAAAAAAGAGGAAGGAGACACTACCATGCCCAACCACGACGGAAGCACCAACTACCTGGCCTACCCCACGCTGATGCCGCTGCCGGTGCAGCAGGACACGGAGCCTGACCGGGAAAGCGACCAAATACAGCGCCTTTTGGCAGAAATGCAGCTGCACACGGCGGCACTGGCCCGCATTGAAGCGGAATTGCAAAAGCACACAGAGGAAATGGCACGCATGGAGGCGGCCTTGCAGCGTCTCCTGGCGGCGCAGCAGACGGGGAACGCCGACAGCGTCCGTTCCCGCAGTCAGATAAGTCCGGCCCCGGCGCAGCAGAACAGCCACAGCAACGCGAACAGCCGCCCCGCCGGTCGCGCCCCGCGCCCGCAGGAAAAGCCCACAGCCGAAAAAAAACAAAACGTTTTGGGGGCTGTGGGCGACCGCAAAAGTATCATTTCTCTGGATGGGATCACAGCAAAAGAGGATGTCACGGAGATCTATTTTCTGAACGCATTGGAAAACGCGCCCAAGAGAGCGGTCGACCTTTCTGCGGCAAGAGATAGAAGCGTCCTGTGCTGGACAGAGGGAAGATTGCAGTACATCGCCGGGGATGGCGGCGTGGTGGGCGGGAAATCCTGCACCAGTCTGTTCGCAGGATATCATAAGATGACCGCTATCCACTTTGACGGGAACTTCGACACCTCCAACGTGACAACTATGCGTCTTATGTTTGCTGGCTGCTCCACCCTGACAGCGCTGGACTTGTCCGATTGGGATACCTCCTACGTGATGGATATGAGCCAGATGTTTTTTGGCTGCTCTGCCCTGACAACGCTGGACCTGTCCGGCTGGAACACCTCCAACGTGACGAACATGAATCGGATGTTTATGAACTGCAAATATCTGACCAATTTCAACCCCAACTGGTTGGACACCTCCCACGCAGATATAAGAGAAATGTACAAAGGCACCCGCTGGAGATAACCACAGAAACCGAAAAGAGAGGAAGGAACCACCACCATGTCAAACCACGATGAAAGCACCAACTACCTGGCCTACCCCACGCTGATGCCGCTGCCGGTGCGGGAAACCGAAGTGGTTCCGGGAAACGCCAGCGGTCACGACGTGAGCGTCAACTACCTGGTCTACCCCACCCTCATGCCGCTGCCGGTGCAGCAGGACACGGAGGCGGACCTGGAAAGCGACCAAATACAGCGGCTTTTGGCGGAGAAGCAGCGGCTCGCGGCGGAGCTGGCGCACATCGAAGCGGAATTGCAGAATATGGAGACTCCCAGCATACCTCAGCGGCCCGATAACCGCCAAACGTCTGTTCACGCCGAGGGAGGGCCGCAGCTCTTAGCGGTTCTTCAGCGGCAGCACACAGAAACCGTGGGCAAATTGCTTTATGTGTTGGGTTATGCGCTCAAACAAAAACAGCAGCAATGCGGCAAGGAAGCATCCGCGGCCAAATCAAAAAAGCAGAATGTTCTGGGAAATGTGGGAAACAGCAAAAGCATTTCTCTGGATGGAGTCACAGCGAAAGCGGACATCACGGAAATTCGTTTTCTGAACACCTTGGCGGGCGCGCCAAAAGGCGCGGCCGACCTCTCCGAGGCGCAGGACGGCGGTGTTCTGTGCTGGACAGAGAACGGGGTGCAGTACATCGCCGGGGAGGGCGGCGTGACCGGCGGGAAGTCCTGTGCAAATCTGTTTGCAGGATATGAAAAGCTGACCGCCATCTGGTTCGATGGGAACTTTGACACCTCTCACGTGACGGATATGAGCGGGATGTTTTTTGA
>JAJQAS010000277.1:3698-5135 GCA_021203685.1 Clostridiales bacterium
ACGTGACGGATATGAGCGGGATGTTTTTTGAGTGCAACTCCCTGACTCATTTCAATCCCCGCTGGCTAAATACCCGATCTGCGGACACAAAAGATATGTACAAAGGCATCAGTTGGCTCACCAGACTGAAATGGGGCAGATGACCGCCCCGCTCCGCAAAATTTCCCCGAATTTCCCCCAGCTTCTTGCAAAGAGGGAAAGAATTTGCTAAGATGAGAACAGAACGTATTGAGGAGGCCCACTTATGTTTGAAGTAAACCAGAATTACGCGAAACTGCCTGGCAGCTACCTGTTCGCCAACATTGGCCGGAAGGTCAGCGCATATACCGCCGCCCACCCCGACAAGAAGATCATCCGCCTGGGCATCGGCGACGTGACCCAGCCTCTGACCCCCACCGTGGTCCAGGCGCTGAAGGACGCCTCGGAGGAGATGGCCCACGCCGAGACCTTCCACGGCTATCCCGACTACGAGGGCGCGGCCTTCCTGCGCAAGGCCATCGTGGAGGGGGACTTCCAGCCCCTGGGCGTGGACATCGGCATGGACGAGATCTTCGTCAACGACGGCGCGAAAAGCGACAGCTCCGACCTGAGCGACATTTTCAGCCTGAACAACAAGGTGGCGGTCTGCGACCCGGTGTACCCCGTTTACGTGAACACCAACGCCATGTGCGGCCGGGCCGGGGACTACGACGCCGCCACCGAGCGGTGGAGCAACGTCATCTATATGCCCTGCACCGAGGGGAACGGGTTCCTGCCGGAGCTGCCCACGGAGACGCCGGACATCATCTATCTGTGCTTCCCCAACAACCCCACCGGCATGGCCATCACCCGGGACCAGCTCCAGGTGTGGGTGGACTACGCCCGGAAGGTGGGGGCGGTCATCATCTACGACAACGCCTACGAGGCCTATATCACCGAGGACGACGTCCCCCACTCCATCTATGAGTGCCCCGGGGCGCAGGAGTGCGCCATTGAGATGCGCAGTTTCTCCAAGAACGCCGGGTTCACCGGCGTCCGCCTGGGCTACACCGTGGTGCCCAAGGCCCTCAAGAGCAGCGACGGCGTCTCCCTGAACAGCATGTGGGCCACCCACCAGGAGATGAAGTTCAACGGCGTTTCCTATATCATCCAGAAGGCCGGCGAGGCCGTCTACACCCCCCAGGGCCAGGCCGAGACCCGCCAGCTGGTGGCCTTCTACCAGAAGAACGCCGCCGCCATCCTCAACGGCCTGACTGAGGCGGGGTACACCTGTTACGGCGGCGTCAACTCCCCCTATATCTGGCTGAAGACCCCCAACGGCATGGGCAGCTGGGAGTTCTTCGACTTCCTGCTGGACACCGCCAACGTGGTGGGCACCCCCGGCTCCGGCTTCGGTCCCAGCGGCGAGGGCTTCTTCCGCCTGACCGCCTTCGGCAGCTACGAGAACATTCTGGAGGC
>JAJQAS010000191.1 GCA_021203685.1 Clostridiales bacterium
GCCTCCCCTGAAAGGGGAGGGGGACCATGCGAAGCATGGTGGAGGGGTTTTCCGCTGAAAATACCGATAAGACTGATTCAAAGGGATAACCAGATATACACAACAAAGGAGTAAAACACCATGAAAGCACTTGTGTTATCCAGCGGCGGCGTGGACTCCACCACCGCCCTGGCATTGGCGGTGGAACAGTATGGTCGGGAGAACGTCACCGCCCTCTCCATCTCCTACGGCCAGAAGCACGACAAAGAAATTTCCTCCGCCAGGGCCGTGGCGCAGCACTACGGGGTGGAGCAGCTGTTTTTGGACCTGACGGACATCTTTCAGTACAGCGACTGCTCCCTCCTCCGGCAGTCCCATGAGGACATCCCCCTGGAGAGCTACGCGGAGCAGATCCAGGAGACCGGCGGCGAAACGCCGGTGTCCACCTATGTGCCCTTCCGCAACGGGCTGTTCCTGTCCTGCGCCGCCAGCATCGCCCTCTCCAGGGGCTGCGGGGTGCTGATTTACGGCGCCCACGCCGACGACGCGGCAGGCTTCGCCTACCCCGACTGCTCCCCCGCCTTCCACCAGGCCATGGACGCCGCCGTCTACGAGGGCAGCGGCCACCAGCTCCGCATCGAGGCCCCCTTTGTCCGCTGGACCAAGGCCCAGGTGGTGAAAAAGGGGCTGGAGCTGGGGGTGCCTTACGAGCTGACCTGGTCCTGCTACCAGGGCGGCGACAAGCCCTGCGGACAGTGCGGCACCTGCCTGGATCGGGCCAAAGCCTTCGCGGAAAACGGCGTGGCAGACCCGGCACTGCAATGAGGTGAACCCATGAGAGAAAACGAACCGCTGACCCTGCTGGGCAACCAGCACACCGCCTACCGCTCCGACTACGCCCCGGAGGTGCTGGAGACCTTCGCCAACAAGCACCCGGACAACGATTACTTCGTCAAGTTCAACTGCCCGGAGTTCACCAGCCTGTGTCCCATCACCGGGCAGCCGGACTTCGCCACCATCACCATCTCCTACGTGCCGGGGGAGCGGATGGTGGAGAGCAAGAGTTTGAAGCTCTACCTGTTCTCTTTCCGCAACCACGGGGATTTCCACGAGGACTGCGTGAACATCATCATGAAGGATCTCATCAAGCTGATGGACCCCAAGTACATCGAGGTCTGGGGCAAGTTCACCCCCCGGGGCGGCATTTCCATCGACCCCTACTGCAACTACGGCAAACCTGGCACCCGCTGGGAGGAGGTGGCCTGGAATCGGCTGGCGAACCACGACCTTTACCCGGAAAAGGTGGACAATCGGTAAATTTTAATGTGCTATTAGCAATTAGCAATGTGCAGTGAACCGGTTTGCAGCCGCGACAAACCCCACCGCCGTCAGGCAGCACTTCCGAAGCTGCGCCTGACGGCGGTGGGGTTTTCCACTTGGGATACTTGATAAGGTCGGCGCGGAGGGATAACCACAACAAAAATCCCCCTTACCCGGCAACGACGCCTACTCCTCCGGCTCCAGGTTGTCCACGAACCGCTGGTGAAAGTCCGGGGCCTTGCGACGGGCGCTGACCACCCGGCCCGCCTTGTCCAGCAGACAGTGCTCACTCTCGCCGGTGGCCCGCAGCTCGCCGGTGTCGGCGTCCCGCACCTCATAGCGGAATTTGAAGCGGACGCTGTTGTAATAGGTCAGCTTGACGGTGATGGACACAGTGTCGTCGAAGTGGGTCATGGTCTTGTACTGGGCGGAGACGCTGACCACCGGCACCACGATGCCCCTGGCCTCCACCTCCCGGAAGGGGATGCCCACCTGGGCCATCCAGTCCACACGGGCCTCCTCGAACCAGCGGATGTAGTTGCTGTGGTGGACAATGGCCATCTGGTCGGTCTCGTAGTATTTCGCGTTGTGAATGTAGGGTTTGATTTCCATAGGGATACCTCGCTTTTGTGGGTGAGTGATAAACGGGAAGTTGTCACACTCGTTTCATTTAGGATATCTACTGCATGGATTTTGTCAAGTTCACCATTTTTTACAACTATCAAAGGCTATTGATGATAGTGGAAATAACTTCTGGAGAGGATTTATTGATTTCGTGTCCTGCGCCCGGAATGATATACAACTTTGATCTCGGCAATAAGGCTTTCAGCTGCCTCGATGCTTTCAAGTTTGCATAATCCTTTTCTCCGCAAATAATTGTTACTGGGCAGGTTATTTCGCATAGTCTATTGCTAAAATCCAATGAACGCATGGAATGAGCTAATTTTATTGTGTTACTTTTTGACATCCCCATGCTTTTAAATGATTTGTCTGGCATAATACGAAATATAAAGTTTTGGAAATCTATTAGCAAGGTCGGAACCTTATACTGTGTAGCAACTAAAATGAGTAAAGATACCTTATCTTGATTTTTAATTGTGTAGTCAAGCGCCAGAACTCCCCCTAATGAAAGTCCGCAAAGGATAATCGGCTCCGTTTCTTTTTCATACAATTTCTCAAGTTCCGAAAAAATGCTTGAATAGGTAAAATCCCCTGTTGTCAATGAAAAAAGGTTTGGGCAGTCTACATCAGCCATCAATGTATTTTTAACAACTGTTTGCCAGTCTTGCGCTGTCTGCCCTAACCCGTGCCAAAAAACAGCCTTCATCTATTTGTTTCCTCCCTCTTTCGAGAGAACAGATAATCTAAACCAAAGAACACAAGCGATAAGGCAAATGTGATTATGCTGTTAAATACATTGGATGTCATAGTGCGCGACATTTCAGGAATAAAGCAAGCTATGATATATGTAATCGCTATCGGGGTGGGAATCATAACCAACAGAGCGTAGCCAAACGCCCGCCATAGATTCTTATGACATTTACGAAAAATCTCATAAACAATCCAAATAGCAACAACCGAAACGCATGTAATGCATATTCCCATTGTAAAAATGAGTGAGTTTTTCAGAAACAATGCAAGAATTGCTAATAAGGGAACGGGCACAATACTGGCAACCAACAGTGTTTTGAAAACACTTTTTTCTTTAGCCGTCAGCAAAGGAAGAATAACAAACCATCCCGCTAAAATTGCGGAAGCGGAAATCATAGACCATGAGAGTTTTTCCGCAATAAAATAGTCGCAAATCAGACATATGCAAATCGCAGCCAGCGCCGCCGCAGAAAGCAAAATCAAAATAGTTCGTTTTCTTCTTTCGGATAGATGATATTGCCGCTTCTTATATGGCATCTCATCTGGTTCAATCATTTCTTCTTTGATAAGATAATCAGCTGTCACGCTAAAAATATCGCAAAGTTGAGAGATAAAATCTAAATTGGGAGTAGATTGGTCTAATTCCCACTTTGAAATTGTCTGACGTGTGACAGACACCTTCTCTGCAAGTGCTTCTTGAGAAAGCCCCTGCTGTTTCCTTAGTTTTTGTATTTTTTCTCCAAGTGTCATCATGTCTCCTCCTGTTACTTTGATTGTGAAAAAATCATAGCAGGCAAAGCGGTTCACGTCTACCAACGCACACAGGAACAGGCGCAATGATTCATTGCACCAGGAGATTTTACGATTTTATCCCAATTTAACCGAATACACATATTCCAATTTACCCCGCACAGACTCAGTCCCGCAGCTCCCCCTCACCGCACAAAATTCGTCTTTTTCGGCTCCTCCTTCTCCGGCAGGCCGTAAGCCTCTTTGCCCAGGGCGATGCTCTTCATCAGGAAGGTCATATTCCGGGCCAGGCTGCGCATGGTCTGCAAGCCCTCCTCGTCCTGAACCGCCTCGCCGGGGAGCAGACCGTGGACGCTGTTCCAGTAGTGGCTGGAGGCCACCGGCATCCCGTTGATGGTGAAATACTTGTTCAGCTCGTCAAAGGTGGCGCTTGCGCCGCCCCGCCGGGCCACGGCGACGCTGGCCCCCACCTTCATCCGCTTGTCAAAGAGGGTGCTGTAAAACAGCCGGTCCAGCAGAGAGACCAGCGTGCCGTTGGCGGAGGCGAAATAGACTGGGCTGGCCACCACCAGGCCGTCGCAGGCCTCCAGCTTGGGGGCCAGCTCGTTGACCAGGTCGTCAAAGACGCAGTGTCCCTCCCGCTTGCAGTAGTTGCAGGCCATGCAGCCCCGGATGTCTCTGCCGCCCACCTGGACGGTCTCGACCTCTACGCCTTCCTCCGCGAACACCTTCTCCAGCTCCGCCACCGCGACGGAGGTGTTGCCGTTTTTGCGGGGGCTGCCGTTCAATATCAGTACGTACATAGAAAATTCTCCTGTTTCGATGTTTTCAGCCGGGAAACCCCTCCACCATGCTTCGCATGGTCCCCCTCCCCTTTCAGGGGCGGCAAGAGGGGATAGTGCTTGTCGTTTGGTCTGCATTTTTCTAAAAAAGGCCAAATTTAGGGATGGAACCACCTCAATAGGGAATATTCTTCTCCCTGGAAAACACCCCTTCGCAACCGACCATTCCTCCAGAATGATCTCCACCGCTGAAAACCCGTCCATTGCACATTGCTAATTGCAAATTGCTAATTGTTCATTGCGACGGCCTTCAGCGCCTCCCCGGTGGTCCGCACCTGCACCGTTCCGGCGGTCATATCCAGCACCCGCCGGGCGAACCCCTCCGCGTTTTCCTCCGGCAGCAGGGCGGAGATGGTCACGTCCGCGCCATACTCCGTGTCGGTGACGATGCCCTTCCAGGCGGGGATCTCCTGGCTCAGCCGGGCAAAAAGGCTGTAGCCGCAGGGGATGGACACCTCCACCCACCGGCGCACCACGGAAATGCCTGCGGCGTCCAAGGCGTCCTTCGCGCTCTTGGTGTAGGCCCGGCAGAGGCCCCCGGCCCCCAACAGGATACCGCCGAAGTAGCGGGTCACCACACAGACCACGTCGGTGACTTCCTCCTTTAGAAACACGTTGAGCATGGGCTGCCCGGCGGTGCCCTGTGGCTCGCCGTCGTCGCTGTAGCGCATGACGCCGTCTCGCAGCACGTAGCACCAGCAGTTGTGCCGGGCGTCGTGGTACTGCTTTTTCATGGCGTCGATAAAGGCCCGGGCCTCCTCCTCGCTCTCCACGTGGCGCACCTTGCCCAGGAACCGGGAGCGCTTTTCCACATATTCCGCGTCCCCCGGCCCGGTGGGGATGTAATATTCTGTCATGGGC
>JAJQAS010000178.1 GCA_021203685.1 Clostridiales bacterium
CGCCTCCCCTGAAAGGGGAGGGGGACCATGCGAAGCATGGTGGAGGGGTTTCCGCCGGAATTTCAGGCAAGGCTGATTCAAAGGGATAACCAATAATTATTTATCCAACCAAAACGTGTCCTCTCTCCTCTGAGCGGCCTCTGCACCTACGTTGCCGCTCTCCACAACACAACAGCAGTTTAACCTGTTATCCCCTATTTTCGCACTTTTCAAGGGGGATGGCCCCGCCATCCCCCCTTCCCTTTCAGACAGGAAAGAAAGGAACCGCCCGGGCGGCGCATTTCTCCCGCCCCGGCGTTTCAAAAAGGCCGAATTTGTCGGCCCATCCCATATGTTGATTCCCCTCCCTCTGCGGAGCGAGGTTTTCAATAAACAGAGCGGCTGTGTGCGCCTCTGTTATCAAAATCCAAACTTCTGCTGGCCGAACTCCGGCCAAAAAGCGCAAAAAACAGAAAGAGGTATCAAAATTATGAACAGAAGATATCGTAAGACCCTGATTGCCGGCAACTGGAAGATGAACAAGACCGCTTCCGAGACCAAGGCCTTTGCCGACGAGCTGAAGACCATGCTGCCCAAGGCCAAGTGGTGCGATGTTCTGGTCTGCGTCCCCTATGTCAACATCCCCGCCGCTCAGAAGGCGTTCAAGGACACCCGCGTCATGGTGGGCGCGGAGAACGTCTCCGAGTTCGAGAAGGGCGCTTACACCGGCGAGGTCTCCGCCGCCATGCTCAAGGACCTGGGCGTCAAGTACGTCATCGTGGGTCACTCCGAGCGCCGCCAGTACTGGAACGACACCGACATCATCGTCAACAAGAAGGCCCTGGCCGCCATCGAGGCTGGTCTGTATCCCATCATCTGCGTGGGCGAGAGCCTGGAGCAGCGGGAGCTGGGCATCACCAAGGAGCTGATCGACCTCCAGGTCAAGACCGCTCTGGCCGGCGTCCCCGCCGACAAGATGCGCCATGTGGTCATCGCCTACGAGCCCATCTGGGCCATCGGCACCGGCCGCACCGCCACCGCCGAGCAGGCCAACGAGGTCAACCAGGAGATCCGTACCGTCATCCGCAAGCTGTACGGCGCCCGCGTCGCCCGCTCCGTCACCATCCTCTACGGCGGCTCCATGAACGACCAGAACGCCGAGGAGCTGCTGGCCCAGCCCGACGTGGACGGCGGCCTCATCGGCGGCGCCTCCCTGGTCCCCACCAAGCTGACCACCATCATCAACGCCGCCAACCAGGAGTGATTCTGTCCGTGCGGTCAAATGCTGCCCGGCGGTTCCCCGTCGGGCAGCGTCTGTCAGGACGCCCCTGACAGGCTACAGTCATGTTCGAGGGGTGGGGCAATGCCCCCGCCCACTGAATGGAAAAGAGGCTATCAATGAAAACTCCCACTACCCTTATCATCATGGACGGCTTTGGCCTGACCAAATACACCGAGGGCAACGCCGTCTACCATGCTCAGAAACCCAACCTGAACAAAATTTTCGCGGAGAACCCCCACAGCCGCCTGTCCGCCTCCGGCCTGGACGTGGGCCTGCCCGACGGGCAGATGGGCAACTCCGAGGTGGGCCACACCAACATCGGCGCGGGCCGGGTGGTGTTCCAGGACCTGCCCAAAATCACCAAGGCCATCAACGAGGGCACCTTCTTCGAGAATCCTGTCTACGTGAAGGCCATGACCGCCGCCCGGGACGCCGGTACTGCCGTCCACATCTACGGTCTGATGTCTGACGGCGGCGTTCACTCCCACATCACCCACATCCAGGCCGCCGTCAAGATGGCCCACGACCTGGGCTGTGAGAAAATCTTCGTCCACTGCTTCATGGACGGCCGTGACGTGCCCCCCACCTCCGGCAAGGGCTATGTGGCCCAGATGAAGGAGACCTGCGACCAGTACGGCGCGAAGATCGCCACCATCTCCGGCCGTTACTACGCCATGGACCGGGACACCAACTGGGACCGCGTGGAGCGCTCCTACAAGGCCATGGTCTACGGCGAGAGCGAGCAGCGGTTCATCGACGACCCCGTGGGGGCCATGCAGGCCAGCTATGACGCGGGCGTCACCGACGAGTTCGTCATTCCCGTCATCACCGCCGAGAACGCCGAGATCGGCGAGGGTGACAGCATCATCTTCATGAACTTCCGTCCCGACCGCGCCCGTGAGATCACCCGCACCTTCGTGGACCCCGATTTCTCCGGCTTCGAGCGGAAGAAGGGCTTCTTCCACGTCAACTACGTCTGCACCACCTCTTACGACGCCACCATGCCCAACGTGGAGATCGCCTATCCCAAGGAGCACCTGAACAACATCTTCGGCGAGTATATCTCCAACCTGGGCCTGACCCAGCTGCGCATCGCCGAGACTGAGAAGTACGCCCATGTCACTTTCTTCTTCAATGGCGGCGTGGAGCAGGTGTTCCCCGGCGAGGACCGCTGCCTCATCGCCTCCCCCAAGGTGGCCACTTATGACCTGAAACCGGAGATGTCCGCCTATGAGGTCTGCGACAACTGCGTGGAGCGCATCCTCTCCGGCAAGTATGACGTCATCATCCTGAACTACGCCAACTGCGACATGGTGGGTCACACCGGCGTCTACGAGGCCGCCCGGCTGGCCGTGGAGACCGTGGACAAGTGCGTGGCCCGGGTGGTGGAAGCCACCGCCAAGATGGGCGGCGTCTCCCTCATCACCGCCGACCACGGCAACGCCGAACGGATGCTCCAGCCCGACGGTGTCAAGCCCTACACCGCCCACACCACCAACCTGGTCCCCTTCTGCATCGTCGGCGCCGACGTGAAGCTGCGGGACGGCCGCCTGGCCGACATCTGCCCCACCATGCTGGACCTGATGGGCCTGGAGAAGCCCGCAGAGATGGATGGCGAGAGTTTGATTTGCAAGTAATGTTCGCCTGAAAGGGCAAAAGAAGCCCCCGGTTCGTGAGAATCGGGGGCTGTTTGTTGCCTTTGAGAGAAAACGGGGGCACACGCTCATTCCTTCTCCGCTGTCCGCTGGTTCTGGAAGTGGCTGCACCAATCGCAGAGAGGGCAGATCTCGCACTTCGCCCGCCGGGCGGTACACACCGCCCGCCCGTGGAGCACCATCCGGTGGCAGAAGTTATTGGACTCCTCCGGCGGCAACACGGCGCGGAGCTGCTTTTCCACCTTGGCGGGGTCTTTGCTGCCGTCGGTCAGGCCCAGCCGCCCGGTGATGCGGATGCAGTGGGTATCGGTGACGACGCTGCCCGGCTCGTTGTAGATGTCGCCCCGGATGAGGTTGGCGGTCTTGCGCCCGATGCCGGGGAGGCGCAGCAGGTCGTCCATCTCATAGGGCACCTTGCCGCCGTAGTCAGAGAGCAGCATTTTGGCGCAGTTCACCAGGTCTTTGCTCTTGCTGTTGTAGAACCCGCAGGAGTGGATGTACTCCCCCACCTCGGCGGGGTCCGCCTGGGCGAAGGCTTCCAGCGTGGGGAACCGCTCAAACAGGGCGGGGGTGACCTTGTTCACCCGCTCGTCGGTACACTGGGCGGAGAGTCGCACGGCGAAGAGCAGCTCATAGTCCTTTTCGTATTGCAGGGAGCAGAGGGAGTCGGGGTAAAGCTCTTTCAGGGCGCTCACAATGCTCCAGACTTCCTGTTCTGTTTTCATGTTGACCACCTCGACGACTTTTGACTGATTTTTATTGTACCATGTCCGCCAGGAAATGCAAAGCAAAGTTTTTCTTCCCCCCGCCGGAAAAGTGTGCTACAATAGAACAAGCATTTCATTGACAGGTGGTGACTTCCATGAATGGCCGTCCGCTGGCGGATGAGATCCGCCCTCAGACCCTGGACGACGTGGTGGGACAGCAGCATATGCTGGGGCCAAACGGCGTCCTTCGGCGCATCATCGAGGGGGGTGCGGTACCCAATATGGTCTTTTACGGCCCCTCCGGCACAGGCAAGACCACCGTGGCAAACATCATCGCCAACCGCACCAACAAGGCCCTCCACCGGCTCAACGCCACCACCGCCACCCTTTCGGACATCCGGGATGTCATTGCCGACGTTGACACCCTGCTGGCCCCCAACGGGGTGCTGCTCTACCTGGACGAGATTCAGTACTTCAACAAAAAACAGCAGCAGTCGCTGCTGGAGTTCATGGAGAACGGGAAGATCACCGTCATCGCCTCCACCACCGAGAACCCCTACTTCTGCGTGTTCAACGCGGTGCTGTCCCGGGCCACGGTGTTTGAGTTCAAGCCGGTGGAGCCGGAGGACGTGGAACCGGCGGTGCGCCGGGCTTTCCGGGTGCTGGAGGAGCAGACGGGGCAGCACGCCGCCCTGGAGGACGGCGTGGCGGAATACCTGGCGGCCTCCTGCGGCGGCGACGTGCGCAAAGCCATCAACGGCGCGGAGCTGCTCTTCACCGCCGGGGTGAAGCGGGACGGACAGGTGCAAATCACGCTGGAGGACGCGGCGCTGCTGGCTCAGAAGTCCGCCATGCGCTACGACAAAGACGGCGACAGCCACTACGACATCCTCTCCGCCCTGCAAAAGTCCATCCGGGGCAGCGACCCGGACGCGGCGCTGCACTACCTGGCCCGGCTGCTGGAGGCGGGAGATCTGGTCTCCGCCTGTCGGCGGCTGATGGTCATCGCCTGCGAAGACGTGGGGCTGGCCTACCCCCAGGCGGTGAGCATCGTCAAGTCCTGCATCGACACGGCCAATATGCTGGGCCTGCCGGAGGCCCGTATTCCGCTGGGCGAGGCGGCCATCCTCATGGCTACCGCGCCCAAGTCCAACTCGGCCATCTGCGGCATCGACGCCGCCCTCTCCGACGTGCGCCGGGGCAACTACGGCCCCGTCCCCGCCCACCTGATGGATTCCCATTATCAGGGTTCCAAGAAGCTGGGCCGTGGCCTGACCTACCAGTACCCCCACGACTTCCCCGACCACTACACCCCCCAGCAGTACCTGCCCGACCGCATCAAGGACCGGGTCTATTACGAGTACGGGGACAACAAGACGGAAAACGCCGCCCGGGCCTACTGGGAGCGGGTCAGGGGGAAGTACGCCGACGGCAGCGTTCCCGGGGGGGGGGGGGGGGGGGGGGGGGGGGGGGGGGGGGGGGGGGGGGGGGGCGGCG
>JAJQAS010000062.1 GCA_021203685.1 Clostridiales bacterium
TGTATGTATCCATCGTGAAAGAAGTTGAGGCGTGGCCAAGAATCGTGGATAACGTTTTTTCATCCATCCCCTGCTCCACCGCTCTGGTGGCGAAGGTATGCCGGAGTGCATGGAATGTCATATGGGGGAGGCCGGCAAGTTTCAGAATCTGGTTATAATAGTCCTTGAAAGTACGGGGTTCAATGAAGCCGCCCAATGGATTGGTAACAATAAACCCGCTGTCGTGGTACAGATCACCGGTAGTCTGTTTATCTGCTTCCTGAATCTTACGCCAGCGCATTAAATCCTGGATAGCCTGCGGCAGAAGAGGAACTGCACGAGCGGAATTTTCACTTTTAGGTGCCTGGATTACAATTTCTGTGCGAGGCCCGTCGTAGTTATCAGGGAGGTTGGGAATTTGCAGACGGTTCAACGTTTGGTTGACGTGCAGGACGCTTGCCCGAAAGTCGATGTCTACCCAGCGCAGGCCCAGCAGTTCTCCTAAACGAAGCCCTGTCATCAGGTCCAGCCGAATGAATACACCATAGCGGTGCTGGTAGCTAGCGCGAATCAGCAAGTATTGCTGATCCCTAGTCAGAACGGTAATTTTAGGCCGTGCAGTATGAGGAATATTCACCCCACCTGCTGGATTAAAGGAGATGAGCCCTTCCCGCTGTGCTTGAGATAGTGCCTTGTGCAGGTACAGATTCAGGTTTCGGATGGTCTTGGGAGCCAGGTGTTCCGTTTCAATCTTGTAGTTGTAAAACTGCTGGAGAGTCCTTGTCGTCAGATCTTCCAGACGGATAGAGCCTAATGCGGGCTTAAAGTGATTCTTCGCGTAACTTGCATAGCTGTTATAGGTGGAGCGTTTGAGCGTAGTTTTCATATAGGTTTCCAGCCAGAGATCCAGCCATTCACCGAGGGTAATCTGGCTTGCGTGATAGTTGTTGTTTTCCATAGCGTGCTGTAATTGATGCAGAAGCTGTATTGCCTCTTTTTCCGTAGGTGCATACCGGATGATACGAACAGGTTTTCCCGTTGCGAAATCAATCGCGCCGGAAATGCGAACCTCCCAGCAGTTCGGAGATTTCTTCCGTATCGTACCTTCGTAGTCTTTTCTGTGCTTTGCCATTGTATCCAAATCCTTTCTATAATAATTGGAAAAGCTGTCTTGCACGAGTAGCAGGACAGCTTTTCTCTTCAATATAATAATATACAGTTAGAATTTGAAAGAATTACGAATAAGATGCAATATGGAGGCGGCGCAAGGCGCTCACACCAGTATCTGCATCACATACTGCCCCGGCTGGGCATTGACATTGTACAGAGGCGTCGAACCGAATGGAGAGGTCATTTCGCTCAACGACTGCCGGATAGCAGTCTGTATTTGCTCCACGCCAGCCTCCATTGTCGGAGCAGCCAACTGAATTTCAGGAAAGTCCGGGGCAGTCATAAGGAAACTGCCGTCCTGTGGCGTTACGAGGATAGGATAACCCTGTGGCTGAATGGCGGGCTGCCCTGCGCTGTAAAGGTCGTTCATCAGGTTGATGCCTTCCCACTTATGCGTGTCAAGAACGTGGGCGTAGGTATCCATCGTAAAGGAAATAGAGTAGTGGCCCAACAGTGTGGAGAGTGTTTTCTCGTCCATCCCCTGCTCCATCGCTCTGGTGGCAAAGGTGTGGCGGAGGGCATGGAAATTGAAGTGACGCAGGCCAGCCAGGTCTAAGATTTGGTGATAGTAATCGGAGAAGGTGCGGGGTTCGATATACCCGCCCAATGGATTGGTGACGACAAAGCCGCTGTTCAGATAGTCGTCTCCTGCCGCCTGTTGGTCGGCCTCCTGGACCGAGCGCCAGCAGAGAAGGTCCTGGACGGCGCTGGGCAGTAGAGGGATACTGCGGAGCGAATTGACCGATTTTGGCGGCTGGATCACGATCTCCGTTTTGGGGCCGCTGTAGTTGTCTGGCAGTCCGGGGATTTGCAGGCGGTTCAACGTCTGGCAGACACTGAGCATATTGCTGTGAAAATTGATGTTCTCCCAGCGTAAGCCCAGAAGTTCTCCCAGACGCAAGCCAGTGGCAAGCACCAGCCGAATAAATACCCCATAGCGGTGCTGGTAGCTGGCTTGAACCAACCGGCCCTGTTCCTCCCGCGTCAGCACGTCAATCGTGGGCCGCTCCACATGGGGGAGGTTCAATGAGGATGCTGGGTTAGTTGGAATCAGCCCCTCCCGAACAGCCTGCTCCAGCGCTTTGTGGAGGTACAGGTTCAAATTGCTGATGGTTTTAGAGGACAAGCCCTCGGTCAGCACTTTGTAATTGTAGAACTGTTGGAGTAGACGAGGCGTAATTTCTGTCAACGGATAATTGCCTAACGCCGGTTTGAAATGACGTTTTGCGTAGGTTTCATAGCTCATTTGTGTGGATTGTTTCAATGTATTTCGGGCGTAGACCTCCATCCAGAAGTCCAGCCATTCTCCAAGGGTCATGTTTGTGATTTTCTTGCTGCCCACCGTGACGGACAGGCTGTGAAGCAGCTGTACGGCTTCCTGTTCTGTTGCCGCATAGCGGGAAATGCGTGTTTTCTTACCGGCTTGGAAGTCTGTGACACCAGAGATGCGAACCTCATAACAGCCGTTGCTCTTTTGGCGGATGCTTCCCTCACCGTTTCTTCTTTTGGAGCCCATTGTAAAATCCTCCATTTTTGTTTCACCGTACATTGGGTTACAGGTGTTATAAAGTGGTTGGGAGGAGTGTAAAGTTTTACAATGGGGCTGGCTGGGCGATAATTTTGCATAAAAACAGCGGCCAACCGTTTCGTTGGTCGCTGTTTCGCGTTTCCATGCTATCCTCTTATGCCATTTTCCGCAGCTCCCGGTAGATGATCTCCGACAGCGCCGCCATGATCGCGTTGTACTTCCCTCGGTCCTCGAACAGGGAAGTATAAGTGTCCTGGCTCTCGGTGTAGCTTTCCATCGCTGCGTCGCCGAACGCCTTGGGGAAAATGCTCTCGGCGAAAATTTGCGGGTCGCTGGTTTTGGCGATGCTCGCCAGCTTCTTGTCCTTCATCAGCTTGGCCTGGAGCGCCATCAGCATGACCTGGTCGCCGTCTGTAAAGTTGCCCTTGTACCGCTCGTTGATCTTCTGAATGATCTCGTCCAGCGGTTCATCCTGCTCCAGACCCATCGCGCCCTTCTGCCGGGCGGCCTCATAGACGCCCTTGGTGTCTGGCTGGAGAGCGATGGTCCCGTCAAAGGTTTTTTGCAGCTTGTAAAACTCCAGCTGGAGCTTGCCCTCCAGGTCCAGCGGTTCCCCGACCGCGGGTGGCAGCAGCTTGAGCAGGTAGGAGCAGAACACAAACTCCTGGTGCAGCTCCTTGTCGAACATCCGCACCACCTGAGAGACATAGCTGTACCACTTGATGAGGCTGCGGAGCTGCCGCCGGAACTGGTACTGCTCTTCCTCGTCCTTCTGGTTGTAGCGGGCGGCGACGGGGAGCAGGACGCTGCTCATCTTCCCCATGTTGTTGCTCTGGCTGCCCTTGGCGAAGTAGACCTTGGAGAAGGCCGCTATGTCGTCCTCATCGTAAATGTGGAACCCGCGCAGCTCCTTCTGGGTCTGGTAAATCAAATCCACATTGACTTCCTGCTGCAAATACGTCTCCTGATAGAAGGGCTGGAACGCCTCCAAAATGTCCTCCTGCTTGTTGACGAAGTCCAGCACAAAGGTATCCGTCTTGCCGGGACAGGTGCGGTTCAGCCGGGAGAGGGTCTGCACCGCTTTGACGCCTTTCAGCTTCTTGTCCACGACCATGGTGTGGAGCAGCGGCTCGTCAAAGCCCGTCTGATACTTCTCCGCGACAATCAACACGTTGAAATTCTCGTGGAACTCCGCCTTGGTCTGGGCCTCGCTGATGTGACTGCCGTCTGCGCGGACATTCAGCTTCGGCTCGGTGTACTCCTCATCCCCGTCCGGGACGGCGCCGGAGAACGCAACCAGCACGTCCACGTTGGTATACTTTTTCTCCCGGATGTACCGCTTGACCTCGTGGAAGTACCGCACCGCCGCCAATCGGGAGGACGTGATCACCATCATCTTGCCTTTGCCGCCAATTTTCTTGCTGGTGGTCTCCAAAAAGGTCTCCACAATGACCTGGGACTTCTGGCTGATGTTGTAGGGGTGCAGCTCCTGATACCGCCGGATCAGCTTCGCGGCGCGGCTGGCGGGTACGTCCGGGTTTTCCGGGACGGTCTTGGCGATTTTGAAGCAGGTGTCATAGGTCATGTAATTCTGGAGGACATCCAGAATGAAGCCCTCCTCGATGGCCTGCCGCATGGAGTAGATGTGGAACGGGTGAAAGCTACCGTCCTCCTGCTCCGTGCCGAACAGCTCCAGCGTCTTGTCCTTGGGGGTGGCGGTGAAGGCGAAGAAGGACAGATTTTTATGCTTGCCGTGGACGACCATTTCCCGCATCAGTTTGTCGTCCGGGTCCAGTTCCTCCTCGGCCTTGCCCTCCAGCTCAGCGTACTCCCGCAGGGCGGCCTCGGTGTCCGCCAGGGCCGCTTTCAGCTTCAATGCGGAGTTGCCCGTCTGGGAGGAGTGGGCCTCGTCCACGATGATAGCATAATTCCTGCCGTTGGCCTTGTCCACCTCGGTGTAGATGACCGGGAACTTTTGCAGGGTGGTGACGATGATGCGAACGCCGTTGTTGATGGCGTCCCGCAAATCCTTGGAATTCTTGTTCTCCCCAATCGTCTCCACCGCGCCGATGGTGTGGTCAAAGCCGGAGATGGTCTCCTGCAACTGTGCGTCCAGCACCGTCCGGTCTGTGACCACAATGATGCTGCTGAAAACCGCCCGGTTGTTCTCATCGTGGAGGGAGGCCAGCCGGTACGCCGTCCACGCGATGGAGTTGGACTTGCCGGAACCGGCGCTGTGCTGCACCAGATAATTATGGCCCGCGCCGTTGGCCCGGACATCGGCAATGAGCTTGCGCACCACGTCCAGCTGATGATACCGGGGGAAAAACAGCGCCTTTTTGCGCACCGTTCGCTCGCTGTCGTCCTTTTTCCGCTGCTTTTCCTCTTTGACCTGCAAGTGGATAAACTTTTGAAGAATGTCCATCATGCTG
>JAJQAS010000187.1 GCA_021203685.1 Clostridiales bacterium
AATAGGCAAAAGTCGCTTGAACATATTCGACGATACTACAATATTTAGTCAAGAAACTCAATTTTACACACTATATCTTGCGTTATCAAAAGAAATTCCATACTATATTTACTCCGAGAAGGAAGCCATTAGCACGCTGGATTCCAAAGGCGAGGTGCTGCTCACCATCATGGCCTCCCTTGCCCAGCAGGAGAGCCAGAGCCTTTCCCAGAACGTCAAGCTGGGGTTGCAGTATCGCTACCAGCAGGGGCATGTGCAGGTCAACCACAACCGTTTCCTGGGATACACGAAAGACGCCGATGGAAAACTGGTGATCGACCCGGAGCAGGCCGAGGTGGTCAAGCGCATTTATCGGGAGTATCTGGAGGGCTACTCCATGGACCGCATCGCCGCAGGTCTTGAAGCGGACGGTATCCTGACCGGCGCCGGAAAAACAAAATGGTACACCAGCACCATTAACACCATACTCCGCAACGAGAAGTACATCGGGGACGACCTGTTACAGAAGACCGTCACCACAGACTTTCTGAATAAGACCCGCATTAAAAACAACGGGTCTGTCCAGCAGTACTATGTAGAAGACGACCTCGAGGCCATCATTCCCAGGGAAATCTACCTGCAGGTGCAGGAAGAACTGGTACGGCGGCGGGTAGTCCACACCAGCGCCAACGGCACCAAACGGACTTACAGCAGCAAGCACTTCTTTTCCATGCTGGTCTACTGCAACAGCTGCGGCGAGATGTACCGGCGCATCCATTGGAACAACCGAGGGTGCAAGTCCATCGTCTGGCGCTGTGAAAGCAGGCTGACCAACACAGGCATCGCCTGCCGTGCCAGGACCGTCAACGAAGAACTTCTGAAAGACATTGTCTTACAGGCATAAACGAGATGATTCTCGACAAAAGCGGTTACATGGAGATTTTGCAAAACAACATCGCAACCGTGGTGCGGGAGAGCGCCGTTGCCGATGTTGCGGAAATCGACAGGAGACTTGATGAGTTACAGCAGGAACTGATGAAACGAGCCAACAACAAACAGGGCTATGACCAGATAGCGGATGAGATTTTCCGGCTGCGGGATTTGAAGGCCCAGGCGGAATCGAGCGGTCAGCAGCGGGATGAGAAGCTGAGCCGCATCACCGACCTGTTTGATTTTCTGGACGAGCAGCCGCAGCGATTGACGGAACTGGACGAAACGCTGGTGCGCCGACTGGTGCAGAGAATCACCGTTTTTTACGACCGGGTCACGGTGGAGTTCAAGTCCGGTGTCAGTGTAGACATAGAGGAGTAAAGCAGGGCCACCCCAATGGCAGATAAGCCATGGGGTGGCCTTGCTTTATCCGTTGACATCTAAATCGACCATTCAACCTCGAAAAACATCTGAATCACAGTTACAACCTCCCGTTATCTATCCTGGCGTTACGACCTGTCCACAATTTGTTCACAATTAACGGCCCTGGATATGTTCCCCATGACAGAAACGGTTTAGACTGTGGTTTTGCTGGCAGGTGAAAAAGTGTAAAAAACCGGCCAAATTTACAGAAATCGCCCTCTAAAATCAAATCTTGCGTGACATCAGACAGACTGTCTCAATATGGTCATCACTGTCCAAACATAAATCGAAGTCTTCCTCGATAATCGGCAGCTTGAATTTGATGGATTTCAGCCACTGACCATTGGGCTGGCGTTCCTCATAGATCTGCACCTCGGCAATCAGCGCCTCCACAAGCTGCCGTTTTTCCGTCTCGTTCATGACGGCATACAGCCTGTCAAAGTAGATTAGCACCTTATAGATATTGTCTCCGGTGAGCTTGTCCGCTTCGATGACCTGCTTCTTTGCCCTCGCCTCGATTAGCTTGGATTCCAAATCTTCGATCTTGTCATACATCCGGTAGAGCCGGTCGTCCAGATCGGCCTTACGCCTGATATAGTGCCGGTCGTCCGGGTCCAGGGAGTCGATCTCTTCCATCAGCTTCGCCTTTGTAGAATAGCTCTGGCGAAGCTGCTTTTCAAAGCTGGCAATCTCCTGGTCGATGGCGGAGGTATCCACCTGCATATGGATCTTCTGCTGTATCATGGCAGCAAATTTGGGGTTACTGACCAGCTTTGCGATGACCTCCGCCACAGCATCGTCCAGCAGCTCCTCATGCACCTGTTTTTTATAGTCGCACTTGTGACCATAAATCATCTTGCGGTGCTTACAGCCGTAGTAATAGAAGTCCTTATATTTCGTTCCGTCCTTCTTGTGCTTGATGCTCTTGTTGCCGTACATACCGGCTCCGCAGACGGGGCATTTCACAATACCGGACAGAAGGTGGGTGCGCTCGTTCTTCGGCTTGTTGACGTGTTCGTACTTCCTGGCCTGAGCGATCAGCTTTACCTGGGCTTCCTGCCAGACATCCTCCGACACGATAGGCTCGTGCAGCCCGTCCACCAGCAGATAATCGTCCTGTTCCACCAAGTGATAGTCGTTTCGGGTGCCGTGTACCTTCTCCGTCTTTCTACGTCCATAGGCAATCTTCCCGCAGTAGACCGGGTTTTTCAGGATCATCCGAACCAGATGGGAATCAAAGAGAGGATTCTTCCCGTTTTGGCGGGGGATCTTGCGGATCCCGTGGTCTGCCAGATATTTGGAGACGCCGTTTGCACCCAAGTCTGTATGGACGTACTGGTCGTAAATGACCCGAATGGCAGGAGCCTCGTCTTCATTGATCTCCAGCTTGCCGTCTACCAGACGATAGCCGTAGGGCGCAAAGCCCCCATTCCACCGTCCCTCTCTGGCCTTTTGGATACGGCCCTCCATCGTCTGGACTCGGATATTTTCCCGTTCGATCTCTGCGACTGCCGACAGGACAGAGATCATCAGCTTCCCAGCCTCCTTGGAGGAATCGATACCGTCCTCCACGCAGACCAGGTTGACCCCAAAATCCTGCATGACCTGCAGGGAGGAAAGAACATCCGCCGCATTCCGTCCAAAGCGGGACAGCTTAAACACCAGTACAAAGGAGATGCTGTCTTTCCCAGACTGGATGTCCTCCATCATCTGGTTAAACTGGACACGCCCTTCGATGGACTTGCCTGATTTGCCTACGTCCTCATATTCGTGGGCAATCTCGTAGTCGTTGAACTCTGCATAGGCTTTCATCCGGGCTTTTTGGGCGTCCAGAGAGTAGCCGTCAGTCTGCATGGCGGTGGACACTCTGGTATAGGTATATACTTTAATACGCTCTTTACTCATGCTCTGCCCCTCCCCGTAGGCCACGTCGCCTATTTTTGATCTGTCTGCTGTTCCAACAGCTTGATGGAGTCCAGGTAATCCCGTTCCACCTCGCTGAGCGTTCTGGCCTTGTACTTTTTGTATTCGCTGGTCGCCTTGTCCACGGCCTGCCGGTGGGTGACGCTACCGTTGCCGATCAGGAGCTGCTCGCCGCTCATGGTGAGGATGCGATCCAGATGCTCCGCCCAATCCTTCATGGTCATGACCTGCTCCCGCTCTGCCTGACGCTCCGCAAAGTCCAGGTATCCGGAGACGAGCTGCCCCATCGCCCGCAGTTCCTTTTCGTCCAGATAATTCTTGGCGACAGTCGTCTCCCGCAGCGTGGGCTGCTTTCCTGCAAAGGTGGTCAGTCCCATAAATTCCTTCTCGGCGTCCGCTCTGGTGTAGATGACCTCCGCCGCTGTCTGGCCATGAACGGCATAATGGATCTTGTTTTGCACCTTCCGGAAAAATTGAACGGAGATCTCCGCCTTAGGGTCATAGTCGATACTCGTGGCGTAAATCTCCAGCACCTGACGGTAAAACACCTTTTCAGAGGCACGGATGTCCCTGATCCGCTCCAGCAGTTCCTTGAAATAGCCGCCGCCTCCCAGGTTTTTCAGCCGGTCATCATCCAGAGCGAAGCCCTTGCGCATATATTCTTTGATTAGGCCCGTTGCCCAAATGCGGAACTGCGTCCCCCGCTGTGACTTCACACGATAGCCCACCGAGATAATCACATCAAGGTTATAGTAATCGACCTGATAGGTTTTCCCGTCGGCGGCAGTTGTTGCAAATTTTGCAACAACTGAATCCCGTGAAAGCTCACCCTCTGTAAAAATATTTCTGATGTGCCTTGAAATCGTTGATTTATCTCTCTGGAACAGCTCCGCCATCTGATCTATGGACAGCCAGACGGTGTCCCCGTCAAAGGTCGTCTCGATTTTGGTCACGCCGTCTTCCGTTTTGTATATGATAATTTCCGATGGATTGTCTCTGTTTTCCTGGGCGTTCATATGCTCACCTCGTCATCTTCGGGAGTCTCAGCAGAGAAATGCGAAAAAAGCATTTCTCTGCTGAGTTTGGACACTCTTTTCACGAATTATTATATCATTCTGCTAGACCGTTTTCAACCTCCAATGCAGCGGAATTTGCGGAAAGATCCATAATCGTTTCCTTTTGGGGAGGACTGGCCGACATATCCGGGTCAGGCAGGGAATCAATGTCAATCTCCGCTGCATATTTTGTGATCAAATCAGCCAACAGGTCGGCAAAACTGCTCCACTCATCTCTCATTGGCTTTCTCCCTCCTTCCGGCAGGCATCCGGGCATAGGCGTTCACAATCTCCGGAGGGATACGATCCAGCAGAGTGACCGCTGCCTCATAATCCCGCCGAAGCTTAGCGTCTTCCAGCTTCTTGAGGGAGCTCTGTTTCGTGGCATCCGTCAGAGACTGATTCAACTGTGCATTGCTCTTTTTCAGCTTTTTGTTTTCCCTGACGGTATCCGTAAAGGCGACATTGTATTTCTTGAGCTGTGTATCCATCGCCGCTACGCTGGGGATATAGGTGTCCAACAATTTGCAGATCTCTCCCGCTCTGGATTTGGCGTTAAAAGGATTGATGCCGGTGAGCAGTGTCTCCAGCTTCTCCCGCTGTTTGGTCAACTGGGTCATCTCTTTGAACACTCTCGGCGGGATGTGGTCACGTCCCGTCCGGCTGGCGCTCTCGCCCCGCTCCAGCTCCGGGTACTTCCTGACCATGTGCTTCCAGAACTCATCCTGCCACCAGGTCAGCTTTTTCTTGTTG
>JAJQAS010000087.1 GCA_021203685.1 Clostridiales bacterium
TTGCCGGTGGAGCTGCTGCTGGACGTGCCGGAGCTGGAGCTGCCGGAGTTGGAGCTATCCGACGAACTGGAACTGCCGCTGCCCGACGAACCGGAGCTGGACGAGTTGGAACTGCTGCTCGATGCGGACTTCACCGTGATGGTGATGTTCTTGGTGGCCTGGGTGTAGGTGTCGGTAGCAAGGGCGGTGACCTTGATGGTGGCGGTGCCCGCCCCCACGATGGTGACCTTGCCGTTGGTGTCTACCGTGACCACGTTGGTGTTGCTGGAGGCGTAGTCCAGCGCGCCGTCGCCGGTGGACTGGGCGTCCAGGTAGAAGGAGCCGTCGCCCACCGTCTTGGTGTAGGAGGAGGTGCCGGTGATGGTCTGGGCCTGCTCCACTGTGGAGGCCACGCCGCCGTAAAGGATCACATAGGTGCCCACTTCCACGTTTTCATACACCTGCTGGGCCAGGTCCAGGGGCATATTGATGCACCCGTGGGAGCCGGATTCCAAATAGACATCGCCGCCGAACTCGTCCTCGGAGCGCCAGGTGGCGTCGTGGAGGCCAATGCCGCCGTTAAAGGGCATCCAGTAGCTGACCCAGTCGTGGTAGTCCTCGCCGTTGAGCCAGCGGTCGGTCTCCATGGAGTCGATGGTGTACAGCCCCGTGGGGGTGGAGCAGCCAGTGGCCACGTCGCCGGAGCAAATGTCCCCCTCGGCGATCAGTTCGCCGTCCTTGTAGAGCCACAGGTGCTGGCTGTCCAGGTCCACCTCCACGTAGCTGCCGCCCAGGTCGGTGGTGCCCTCGATGCCCACCGAGGTGGAAGCGTAGGGGGCGTCCCGCTGGCCGTCGGTCATGGTGTCCACGCAGTCGATGATGTCGTTGTACAGCGCGTCGGTGTCCACCGTCTCATCGGAGGCGGGGACGCTGACCTCCACAAAGTCGCCGGTGCTGGTGACGAACTGGGAGGTGGCGTTGTCGTGAACGGAATAGGTCTCGTACATCTGGCTCACATAGGACTGGAGCTTGTCCCCGTTGACGGCGATGGTGATGCCGTCGTCCTCCACGTAGAGCCACTGGCTCAGCAGGTCGTAGCCGATCTCCTCGGTGCCGTAGATGTCGGCACTCTCCACCGAGTAGGTGTAGACGATGCTTAGGTTCAGCTTGGTGTTGGCATCCTCCAGCGCCTGCTGCATCTCCTCACCCTCAGCGGTACGGATCTCCGTGCCGTAGAGGCCGCTCTCCACCACGTCCAGGGTCTCCGCCAGGGTGCTGGCCTGCTGGACGATGGCGGCGGTCAGCTCGTCGGCGTCCACGGTGCCGCCCACGGTCTCCTCCTCGACGGTGAACTTGCCCATGGTCTCGCTGTAGACCAGTTTGGCGTCCACCGGAGTGACAGCGGACAGGGCGTCCAGCTCGTCCCAGGCGGACACCACTGCGGCCAGCGCCGTCTCGTCACAGGTGAAGAGGGTCTCGTCGGTCAGCTCCAGGTCGGCGGCGGACAGCTCCGCCGCGTCGGTCTTGTTCTGGGTGCGCACCAGCTTTTGCAGGTGGTTGTCGGAGCTGACCGCCAGCGAGATCGCTTCGCCGGTGACGGCCTGTTCCGAGTCGGCGAACTGCACCGTCAGCACGTATTCTTCCGCCAGGGCGGAGAGCTTGGCCTCCGCCTCCTGGGCGGTCAGGCCGGACACGTCCACGGAGTTCACTGTGGTGCCCTCATAGAAGGTCTTGCCCCGGTTGGTGGCCAGCGTCAGCCGCACGGCCACGAAAATCAGCAGCCCCACGATGATGGCGACGATGATGACCAGCGCGGCGATCATGGCGGTCAGTCGGTTCCGCTTGTTGTTTTCCATATAATATCCCTTGCCTCACTTGCATTCTCTGGACCTCTGCCCGATACCGATACGGGCAGACGGGGAACGGTCAGTTCCCATAGGTCACAGGGGCCTCCAGCCCCAGATAGGTCAGGAAATCTGTGATGGAGTTGTACTCCTTGTTGCTCAGCGAGTCGTTGTAGATGAACAGGTCAAAGCCGATGACGTAGTCGCTGTCCTCCACCACGATGTTGCCGGTGAGGATGGTGACGTCACACTCCTCGTCTTCGTCGTAGTAGGCCAGGCCGCCCACGCAGGCGGTGCCGTCCTCCGCAGAGACCACCGCGCTGGCCGCCTGGGTCAGCGTATACTCGTAGTCGTCTTCAAAGGTGCTGGCGAAGATCTCCAGATTCTCCTGGGTGATCTCCTCAATGTCGCGGCCGTCGGTGACGATGTTGGAGTACTCCATCTGGTAGTTGGCGGTGTACATAAAGATGTCCACCACGCCGTTGGAGCCGCTTTCCACCTCCACGGTGTTGTACTTTTTCATCACGGGGATGGTGACGGTGACGCCGTCGTCGGTGACCATTTCGGTGGCCACCAGCCGGTCATAGCCCTCGATGGCTGTGGTCTCCAGCTCATCGGAGACCTCGGTCTCCTCCTCGTCGTCGTCAAAGTAGTCTTCGTAGTCCTCCTCGTCATCGTAGTCCTCGCCGTCCTCTTCGTCGTCAAAGCCCTCCAGGTAGTTGCGGCAGATGATGGCGTCCATAAAGACGGTGAACACGTCCTCAGCGATGTCGGTGTATTCGGTAGACTCCGACGGCATACCGATGGACAGGTCGGCATCCGAATCGACGGGGTAGACGTTCAGGCAGTAGTTGACGCTGTCGTCCCGGCAGTCGGTCAGGTCCAGCGTGTAGCCGGAGTCCTCGTCGCCGCAGGTGACCAGCTTCATGGTCCAGTCGTTCCAGTCGCCGTAGGATTCCAGCTCGGTCAGGTCCTCGTAGGTCTCCTCATAGTCGTACCAGATGGTGTCCATCAGGTCGGCCATGGTCCAGCCGGAGGCGTCCAGCAGGGCGCTGAAGTTCTGCTCGATGTAGTCGCTCAGGAAGGTCTGGTAGGTGGACTTATCCTCCACCAGGCTCTCGTAGACCTCCAGCAGCTGGGTCTGCAAAGTGCCCAGCCCCAGGCTCAGGGTGCAGGTGCTGGAGCTGGTGGAGACTTCGTCCGCCGTGGCCTTTTTGATGCTCTTATAGACATTTTCCAGCAGCTCTTTCACCGCCGCGAAGCTGTCGCCGTCCAGGGTGGCCCAGGGGTCCTCCTGGAGCTGGATCAGGATGTAGTCCGTGGGGAAGCTCTCCGCCAGGTCGGCCAGTTCCTCCACAAAGTACTCACTGTCCTCCTCGTCGGTGTCCTTGAACCGCTCGGAGAGGTAGCTGGACGCCGTCACTACGTCCACATAGAGCTGGTCTCCGTCCACGAGCAGGGTGGTCAGGGTCTCGCCGTTTGCCATGGTCACGGTGAGAGACGCCTGTTTTGCGCTGGCGTACCACGCCCCGTCCAGGGTCATGGTGGTGGAGACGGCCTCGCCGGTCTCCTCGTCCAGGGAGTTGACCTGTAACGTGAAGGTGAAGTCCTCCAGGGCCTGGACGGCCTCAATGGTCTCAAACACGTCCATTGCCGTCTCACTGGTGTAGGTCTTGGTGACGGTGGTACTGGAACCGGAGGAACTGGCCGCGCTGCTGTCGGCGCTGGAAGAGCTGCCGCACCCCGCCAGGGAAAGGATCATCCCAAGGGCCAACACAAACGCAATGATTCGATTTCGCATAAATTTCTCCTTTTTGGCTTTATTACGAACAACTTTTCAGAGGGAAAGGTCAATTGTGCCTATCATTGTACCACAATAAAGCATACGGGCAAAAAAAGCAATAGGAATTTGTAAATTTTTAATGGAGATTTCATTTACGCCCAGTTCTCCGCCCGCGCCAGCTCCACCAGCACCTCCACCATCTTACGCAGGGAGGCCACCGGCAGATACTCGTGGACGCCGTGGAAGTTGACGCCGCCGGTGGAGAGGTTGGGGCAAGGCAACCCCATGTAGCTCAGCCGCGCCCCGTCGGTGCCGCCCCGGATGGGGACGACCTTCGGCTCCACGCCAACCGCTCGAAATGCGTCGCCCGCCCGGTGGATCAGGTCCATATGCTCCGGCTCGATCTGCTCCCGCATGTTGTAATACATATCCCGGACGCGCAGTTCGGCCCGGCCCGGGCCGTATCGCCGGTTCAGGTAGTCCACAATGGAGAGCAGCAGCTCTTTCCGCGCCTCGAACTTCTGCCGGTCATGGTCCCGGATGAGCAGGCTCACCATGGCGTGAGTCTCGTTTCCCTTGATGTCGCAGACGTGGAAGAAGCCCTCGTAGCCCTCGGTGTGGGCGGGGGTCTCCGCCGGGGGCAGCAGACTGACGAACTCGCAGGCCATCAGCGCCGCGTTGACCATCTTGTCCTTGCCCTCGCCGGGGTGGATGTTTCGGCCCCGGAACAGCACCCCCGCGTTGGCGGCGTTGAAGTTCTCAAACTCCAGCTCTCCCAGCGCGCCGCCGTCCACAGTGTAGGCGTATTCCGCGCCGAAGTGCTCCAGGTCGAAGTGGTCCACCCCCGCGCCCACTTCCTCGTCTGGGGTAAAGGCCAGCCACAGGGGGCCGTGGGCGATCTCCGGGTGGGCCAGAAGATACTCCGCCGCGCTGACGATCTCCGCCACGCCGGCCTTGTCGTCTGCACCTAACAGGGTGGTGCCGTCGGTGACCACCAGTTCCTGTCCCACGTAGTTGTTCAGGCTGGGGAAGCTGGCAGGGGAGAGGGTAACGTTCTCCTTTCGTTCAGCACAATATCCTCCCCGGTGAAGGTGACGATGCGGGGCCTGGCGTTGGCCCCCGGTGCGTCGGGGGAGGTGTCCATGTGGGCGATGAAGCCCAGGGGCGTGACCCCCTCGTAGCCGGGCGTGGCGGGGAGCAGGGCATACACATAGCCCCATTCATCCCGCCGGGCCTCCAGGCCCATCTCCCGCAGCTCGTCACAGAGGTGGTCGCCCAGCGCCAGCTGTTTGGCGGTGCTGGGGAAGGTGTCGCTGTCCTCCGCCGACTGGGTGTCGTAGGAGACGTAGTCCAAAAAACGTTGCAAAACGTCCATCAGTTGTATTCCCTGTTCATTTGTCAATGATGTGAAACTGGGAAAAGGGAAAGAGTTTATTGGTTAG
>JAJQAS010000026.1 GCA_021203685.1 Clostridiales bacterium
GACGGCATCAAGGGCGCGGGTTATCCCCTCCACACCCCGGTGCTGGTCACCAACTCCGACGAATACGTCTCCATCAAGCCCGTGGACGCGGCCAATATTCAGGCTGGTCAGGACCTGATGACTGTGGTATAATAGTATAAGGCAAGCATAGCCCTCTGTCCCTGCTTCGGCGGGGGCAGAGGGGAATTCTATCACCCTGAAAGGAGTAAACTTATGTCTGTTTTGCGTAAAGACTTCCTCTGGGGCGGCGCGACCGCTGCCAATCAGTACGAGGGCGCATGGGATGTGGACGGCAAAGGCCCGTCTGTCTCCGATATGTGTACCAACGGCTCCCACACCACCCCCAAGCGCGTCACCCCCACCTTTGAGGAGGGGACTCTTTACCCCAGCCGGGAGGCCACCGACTTCTATCATCACTACAAAGGGGACATCGCCCTGGCCGCCGAGATGGGCTTCAAGTGCTTCCGTATGTCCATCAACTGGACCCGCATTTTCCCCACCGGCATGGAGACCGAGCCCAACGAGGCGGGCCTGGCCTTCTACGACAAGGTCTTTGACGAGCTGAACAAGTACGGCATCGAACCGCTGGTCACCATCTCCCACTATGAGCTTCCTTATGCTTTGGTGGAGAAGTACAACGGCTGGTATGGCCGGGAGGTCATCGACTGCTACGTCCGCTACTGCGAAGTTATTTTTGACCGCTATCAGGACAAGGTCAAGTATTGGCTGACCTTCAACGAGATCAACTGCGGCACCATGACCATGGGCGCCGTCCTGTCTCTGGGTACTATCAAGGACTACTGCGGCCCGGTGACCGAAGTACCGGACGAGAAGCAGATCCGCTATCAGGGCCTGCACCACCAGTTCGTGGCCAGCGCCAAGGCCATCAAGCTGGCCCATGAGAAGTATCCCCAGTTCCAGATGGGCTGCATGATCTGCTTCGCCACCAAGTACCCCTACACCTGCAACCCCGACGACGTGCTGAAATGCCAGAACGAAATGCGCCAGATGAACTGGTTTTGCTCCGACATCCAGGTGCGGGGCTATTATCCCTCCTATATGAAGCGGTTCTTCGAGGAGAATAACATCACCATCGCCAAGGAGCCGGGCGATGACGAGCTCCTGAAGCAGGGCACCGTGGACTTCTACACCTTCAGCTATTATATGACCGCCTGCGAGTCCGCTGATCCCAACGCAGACGCTGTGGGCGGCAACCTGGTTGGCGGTTGCAAGAACCCCTACCTGAAGTCCAGCGACTGGGGCTGGCAGATCGACCCCAAGGGCCTGCGCTACACCCTGAATGAGATTTATGATCGCTATCAGATCCCGCTGATGGTGGTGGAGAACGGCCTGGGAGCTTATGACAAGCTGGAGGAGGACGGCAGCATCCACGACAGCTACCGCATCGACTACCTGCGCCAGCACATTGAGCAGATGGAAGAGGCCGTCAAGGACGGCGTAGACCTGATGGGCTACACCCCCTGGGGCTGGATCGACGTGGTCAGCGCCTCCACCGGCGAGATGGCCAAGCGTTACGGCATGGTCTACGTGAACAAGTACGACGACGGCACCGGCGACCTGGGCCGCCGCAAGAAGGACTCCTTCTATTGGTACAAGAAGGTCATCGAGAGCAACGGCGACGAGCTGTAAGTGAGCGGCTTCGCCGAGCTATTAGCTCTTAGCTTTTAGCTGTTAGCTTATGAGTTCCAGTTTTGGAGTAATTGCTCTTTTCTGTTGGTTTGGAGTACCATGCGTTTTTAGCACCCGGTTATCAATGTGCAGTGCCAGGCTAATGGCTAATGCCTGACAGTTGACAGTTCAAAAAAAGAGGGGGCAGGCGTTTTTTCGTCTGCCCCTTTTCCGCAAAGAGGTGAGCCATATGCCCAAAATTATTTTTCTTGACATCGACGGGACGCTGGTGGACTACGAAACCCGCGTTCCACCGTCGGCGGTGCGGGCCATCCGCGCCGCCCGGAGCCGGGGCCACCGGGTCTACTTCTGCACCGGACGTAGCCGGGCGGAGATTTACCCCGAGCTGTGGGACATCGGCGTGGACGGCATGATCGGCGGCAACGGCAGCTATGTAGAGGACGGCGGACAGGTGCTGCTGCACCAGTCCCTCTCGCTGGAGCAGTGCCGCCATGTGGTGGACTGGCTCTACCAGCGTGGGCTGGAGTTCTATCTGGAGAGCAACAGCGGCCTGTTTGGCAGCGAACACTTCCGGGAGGCGGGGCTGCCTGTCATTCAGGAGTACAGCAAGCGTAAGGAAGTCGCCAACGCTGAACAGCTGACGGTGGAGGCCGTGTTCCCGGAGATGATCTTCGGCGGCGACCTGTACCGTGACGACGTGAACAAAATCAGTTTCATTCTCAGCAGCTATCAGGACTACCTGGACGCTGCGGCGGAGTTCCCCGACCTGAAACCCGGCACCTGGGGCGGCAAGGGCGAGACCGCCCTTTTCGGCGACCTGGGGGTGAAGGACATCACCAAAGCCAACGCCATCGAGACGCTGCTCAGGCACCTCCACGCGGACATCAGGGACACCATCGCCTTCGGCGACGCCAAGGTGGATATCCCCATGCTGGAATACTGCCACATCGGCGTGGCCATGGGCAACGGCGGCCCGGAAATTCTGCAAATGGCGGACTACGTCACCGCCGGCGTGGAAGACGACGGGCTGTATAAGGCGTTCGTCCATCTGGGCCTGATTGAAGAATAAGCGAAAACCACCGGAGGAAGATTCCACCGGTGGTTTTTCGTCATTCCTGCCCCAGCCCGGCCACAAACGCCTTCATCTCTCTGGCGGAGCGGATGCTGTGGGTGCGCTCCAAAATCGCCCGCTGCCGGGAGGGGGTCTGCCGCTCAAAATAGGCCATTGCGCCCGGATTGGCGCACAGCGCCATGCCGAAGCCCAGGGGAAGCTCTCTCATGGGGTCCATTGCGTTCACCTCGACGGTAGCTTGCCCCAACCCTTCACCCATTATACCCCTGAAAGTTGCCGGAACGGACACAATGAGCCATTCTGGATTTTTTTCGGGAAGGAAAAGCTCGTTTGCGGCCTTTTCGCCTGGACAACGAATTGACAAAGCGGGAGGAACCTGATAAACTTTGTGGCGGTTAGCTGTGGATAATTCTTTTTACCAATGGCTAACCACCATTTACGGACAGTGGTTCGTCACAACTAACCCGATAGGAGCCGCCGCATCAGCGGCCTTTTTCCGGATGTAAGGTTAGTTGTTTCTAACCGTTGAGTGTCTGATTCTAATGAAAGGAAGTACAAAAATGAAGAGAGTATGTTCCCTGCTCCTGTCTCTGGCATTGCTGCTCAGCGTTGCCCAGCCCACGGCGCTGGCCGCTGAGCTGGCCGCCTCTGACGAGACAACAGCTGTTGTCGCTGCCGAATTGGACGATGCCTCCACGGAGGAAGAAGCCGATTCCGACGACGAGGACGAACAGGAAGCGGAAGCCTCTGACGAGACCGGGGAGGCGGAAGCGGAAACCGACCAGGAAGAGGCCAAGGAGGAAACCCCTGCCGCCGAAGCCGAGGACGAAAACGAGGACGAAGCTCCCGCCGCTGAGGATGAGAGCGAAGCCGCCGTTTCCGCCGCCTATGTGGATGACGACGGTTCTCTGACCCTGGAGCTGGCGGAGGGCACCCCCGCTGACGGCACCTACACCGGCACCGCCACTGTGAACGATGTGTATGACGAATTTGATGATTACGAGATCACGATTGCGTTCACCTTCGCAGATGGCGTTTTGACCGATGCGGAGTTGACTTCTACGATTTCAAAAAGCAACAAATTGTACTTTGAAGATGCGCTGGAAGGACTCCTGACGCAGCTGACGAGCGGCAGCACCACTGTGGACGCAGTGACCGAAGCCACCTGCTCCTCCAAGGGCATTGTGGCGGCCTATGAGGACGCTTACGCTCAGGCTGTCGCCGCCAACACCGGCAGCGAAGTGGAGACGGAAGTTTACGCCTACATGAACGTCCCATACGCGGAATTTTACGCCGGACTGAACGACAGTGGTGACGTGGACACCGTCACCTCCGCCACCACCAGCAAGGCGGCCAACTGCAAGAACGTCTATCTGACCGTGGATTCTGACGCGGGCACCACCTCCATCTATGGTGTGGTTGTTCCGGTCAAGATGACCGCCGCGACCTATGAGACCGTTGCGGGCCTGGTCACCGATTCCACCGCCGCTTACTATGTGGGCGAGACCGTGGAAGACCCCGCCGTTTACCTGGAGCTGACCTATGAGGATGGCACTTACACCTTCTCTGACATCCAGGGGACAGTGACCACCACCACTGTTAGCGATACCACGCTCTCCACCGCTTCTGTCTGGGGCGACTATGAACTGGATCTTGACGCCGACTATGGCATCGCCACCACTGATGTCTACGGCGCGTATTTCACCACCACCGATGGCGCCCAGTATGCCATGAAGCAGAGCGCCAACCTGTGGACGCCCAGCACCTATTACGAGTTCGCCTGGGATACCATCGACGACACGTATTATGGCAGCATGGAAGGCAAGACCATTGAGAGCGTTACCTACATCACCACCTCCGGCCTTGTGGTGTACGCGTTGGATGAGCCGCTGTATGTGCAGGAGCACATGAGCGATGTTCCCACGGCAGAGTTTACCAGTGCTACCACCATTGCCATCTCCAACCTGGCTGACGACGCGGAGAACGTCACCGTCACCGTGAAAGCCTCTGGCAGGAACGGCACCTACCTGACCGATGAAGCGGTCAGCTTGGTGGACGGTGTAGCTACCCTGGACACCGCCGCCACCGACGGCACCACCTATCAGGTGACCGTCTCCAGCAGCAACTATGCCAGCAACATCGTCACTGCCACCTATGTTGCGCAGGACTATTACGTCCTGATGAACATCCCCTATGACGAGTTCTATGCCGCCGACGTGAACAACGACGTGGCCGTGGATGCCTTCACCTCCGCCACCAAAGCCAAGACCCAGACCTGGAGCCTCTCCGGTGGTTCTTACCATGTCAGTGAGGACGGCAGCGACAT
>JAJQAS010000058.1:0-2618 GCA_021203685.1 Clostridiales bacterium
GTGGCGACGATGGCCCCGCTGGAACTGTCCGGGAACTTGCGGACGTTGGCGGCGGTGCCGGTGACAATGTACTTTGTGGTATCGTAGCTCATAGTTTTATCCTTTCCCCGCCCTCCGAGCGGATTAAATGATGGTGTAGCGGGGCTCGTCCTCCCCGAACAGCCGCCAGCGCAGCCAATCATCCAGCAGGACGGCCACAATGGCCAGCCCCACCCATGCGATGGAAAAAGGGAGGCAGATCTGCCCCATGCAGTTCAGCGGCATATTGCTGTAGTCCCAGATACCCAGCCCCAGCCAGATATTCAGGATGCACCCGGCGGCCAACTCCACGGCGGTGACGGTCACGCCGCCAATCAGGCCTTGCAACAGCAGGGACATCTCCCACGGGAACCAGTTGTTGATTCCGCCGATCAGGACGAAAAGCAGACCGCCCAGCACAAACATCGTTGGGTGGGAATGGCCCCGGAACAGCAGCTCAACGGCCACGTAGACGGCCCCGCCGATGACAAACAGGGTGCCGTGCTTTGCAGCAGCTCTCATTCCGTCGCCCCCATCTGGGCGGCCAGTGCCTGGTATACCTCCGACTGATATTCCACCGGGATGGCGCAGCCGTAGACGATGGCCTGGATTTCCGCCGTGTCCTCCAGGGCAGAAATGTAGGCTTTCAAACTGTTAAAATACGCTTCATGGTACATCTTCCATGCGGTGGCGGCGGCAACAATGGCGGTGAAGTCCTCCGCCGTGTAGTAGCGACACTCCTCCCCGTCCGCATGGTAGGGGACCGCCTCTTGCCCGGCGGTCAGCAGCGCGGACAGACTGACAAGGTTCAGCTGGTCCTCCACTGTCAGGCTAAAGTGGTGGCTCTCTCCGTCGGAAAGGGTCACGTCCACCCCGGCAGTGATGGCTGCGTTGCAAGCCGTGGACATCTCCGTGATTTTGTCCGCCCGGATGTCCACCAGCGTGGTGGGCGCGTCCGGGTCGTAAGTGCCATCAAAAAGCGCGTCGAAGTTGGCGGCCACCTCATCCCGCGTCAGGTCGGTGTGGATGTAGGTCTCCTCGGCCTCCCAGCCCCAGCCGTCGTCTCCGTCCACCTGCACGATGTTTTTCCGCAGCCACACATCCGCGCTGCCGTCAGGCAGGGTCATGTACTGGATGGCGTCCGGCTGTTGGCTGTACGATACTGTTTCCATTTCTGGCCTCCTTGTCGCGGCGGCTGATTGTTGCAGCCGCCCGTGTAAATAGCTTTTTCAGCCGCAGAGCCTTGATGATTCTGCAGCTGTCTGTGCGCTTAAAATACCCCTTGTAAGCGCACAGCCTCCGGGCTTGTCCCAGTGCCATGTGTCGCCGTCGCAGGACGTGCAGGGCCACCCGCCGGGCGCGGCGGAAAATACGGGGGCGGATGGTTGCCCAACCGTTGGCGTAGTGCCGAAATCCCATCATGTCCGCCGGTTGGCTGCCCGTGTCCTGGATGCCCCATGTTGGCTTGATGGTCAGGCCCAGCTCCTCCTGCTCGAAGCGAATCAGCTGCCGGACGGCTGATTTCAAATCCCGCCTGGACGTGCTGAAAAGCAGCTGGTCGTCCATGTAGAAAAGGGCATGTGTCACCAGCTTGTGGCGTTTGCCACGCCTGGACTTGTGCAAGTTCATCACATAGCGATAGGCAAAGGACAGCAGGTATTGACAGGCAAATTGGCTGACAAGCGCGCCAATCATAAATCCCTCGTTGCCCTCCACCTTGTGGGATTCCAGCAGCGTCTCCCACAGCCACAGCAGGTCAGCGTTGCCGCAGTCCCGCCGGAAATAGCGCAGGAACACCGCCGTCCGCAGGGAGGGGTAGCATTTGCGCACGTCCAGCTTTGCAAAATAGCGGCATTTCCGGCTGTATTTCCGCTTGTGGGCATAGGCCCAGCGTGCGGCCCGGTTGTCCTGTTGTATCCATCCCCGGATGATTTTGGAGCCGTAGACGGGGCCGCGTCCCCGGAGGCTGGACGCCTGTTGTGGCACAAATCGCCGCCGCCAGATGGGGTCAGTGGCTCCCACGGCAATGTGGTCAAAGACTTGCTGCACGGCCTCCTCGTCCCCGATTTTGCGCAGCTTGCCGCTGCTGCGGTCTGTTCGCTCCCGGATGCGCACCGGGCGGAGGTGGAGGTCGCGGTTGGCGATTCTTTTGGCGGCCTCCTCCGCTATCCTGTGGATAGCCGGTTGCCATGCGGTATAATCCCCAGCTTCGATGGCGGCGTAGTATTGCCGCTCCGACAGTTTTCCCACCCGGACCAGCAGCTGCCGGAAGTCATGCCGCTTTTTGTGGCGCATGATGCAGTCCGTCACCCAGGGCAGGATGGTCTCCGGGTCAGTGATGTCGATATTTTTGCAATCGCGTTTCACGTTTTTATCACAATCTTTCTGACAGTACGGGGCTTTCGGTTGCCCTACCGGCCCCGCCGTGTTGGCTGTCGATTTTCCCCGCAGGGAGGCGCGGCCTTATGGCCGTGTGCGGCTGTTTTCCGCCGCCGCCGTGCGGTGCGTTGATATTTTGATTGTGTCAGATAGCCGGGCAAGGCAGTTCCAGTTGCCGTTCGAAAGGCCGTTGTTGCCATTCAGACAGGACAGACCAGCGT
>JAJQAS010000058.1:2718-5007 GCA_021203685.1 Clostridiales bacterium
CAGACAGGACAGACCAGCGTGGCCGGAACCGTAGGCCAGGTTGCCGAACGCTAGCCACTCCCGTGTCCCGGTGGACGCGGCGTTTTGATAAAAGGCGTCCCGCGTGTAGGTGGAGCTGCTGCCGCCCGTCTCCTCCGGGAAGAATACACCCATGGCATATTGCAGCTTTTTGATGTAGTTCCACGCCGCCGTATCGGGTTGGGCGATTATCAGCCCGGTGGCCACATAGTTGCTGGTGATGCTGGTGGACTGGTTGGCCCGGAGGAGGCAAATGTAAGGTTCGTAGTAGTAGGTGGTATTGCCGTCATCGTCGGTGGCGCTGTAAAGCGACAGGATAACATCTGCCAGTACCTCGTAGCCGCCCACCATGTACTCAACGCCTTGGAGTTTTGCCGGGTATTTGCCCGACGTGCAGCTTGTTGGGCTGCCATCGTTGCCCAGGACGCCGTCGCAGGAGCCGGTGGCCCAATGCCAGGTGGAGAGGTAGGTTGTCCCCTCCACGGCGGAGCCATTTGCCGCCGTGTCGAAGGTGTCCTCCAGATCCACATAGACGGCGGAATACTCCGCGTCGTCGATGGTGACGGTCTCAATGGCGGTGATACGGCACCCGCCGGTGCCGGAGATGGAGGCCATGGCAGACTGCCCACGGTCGGTGTTCCCGGCGTAGTTGCCCAGGATGACGGACATACCAACCTCCAGGTTGGCGGCATTTGCGGTGGACAGGATGATGCGGCTGACGCCCTCCTCGGCCACCTGTGCGACGTACTGGTAATTAAGGCTGCAGCAGCCCTGAAGGATGCCGTCCAGCGTCAAACTACCGTACTTGATGTACGCCATAAGCACCAACCAGCTATGATCCGCCGTGGTGCTGCCGCTGTAGCCGTCGCCGTTGGCCGCGCTGAGGGTGTGCAGCGTGTTGTGGCTTGTAAAAGCCGTTGGAATAACGCCGGAGTAGCTGGACATCGTCCCCGCGTCCGTGGTGTGGGACATATATTTGCTATGCACCACCCACTGCCGGAAGGTCCCGTCCGGGTTGACGGCCTCCGGCACCGGCTCGATGTTGGCATAGGGGGTGCCAGCCGTGGCAGTGTAACCGTGGGTGTAGGTGGTGTCGTCGCTGTACCAGTAGTGATACCCCGACATCTGGAGGACGCCCACGTAAGTCTCCGGGTCATAGCGTGTAAAGCTGTCGTTGATGCCGTCGATGGCCGTGACAAGCGTCTGCAAGGTATCCGGGTCAATCTCCCAGTTGCAGTCCACACAGGCAAACAAGGGGAGACCCGCATAGTCGTCCTGATTTGCCACAGTGTCGGTGGACGGGGTGCAGGACAAGTCCGCATTGTCCCCGCCTTTGGTTCCGGTGGAGACGGCGGAAACGTCCGGCTGGTAGAAGTTGACGTTACCGTCCCAGCTGGGTCGGGTGACGTTGTACCACTTGTCACATAGGGCGGTCAGTTCCTCGGGTGTTGCGTCGTCGCTGCCGTGGGCACGGAACCACAAGCGCATGGTGGATTTGTAGCCCTCGGCGGTGCCGTCCAAACCGGTCAAAAGGGCGTATTCCACGCTCTCCGCGATGGCTGCCTGAATCTCCGTCATTGTCTCCGTCAGGGCGGTTTTGATTTCCTCCAGGTCCTCCTCGGTGACGCCGCCGCCCACGCCGTTGACGGCCATGTAATACAGATAATGCTCCAGCCGGGTGATGGGCGTGGGGAGGTCGTCGCTTACACCGCTTACGATTGCGGCGGCGTAGATTTCGGCCCTGGTGATGGGGGTGATGGTGTCAGCCATTCTTTTTTGCCTCCTTCGCCTTTTCGGCCTGTTTTTCCTGCTCCATAGCGGCCCGTTCGGCTTCCGCCAGCTGCATCCGCACCAGGTCCAGGCACAGCCGGGCGTTGACCACGGGGAGGCCGCACTCGTTCACCAGCTTTGTCAGCACGGCCAGAAAGTTGTTGGTTTGTGTGTTGAGCATAAAAGTCCTCCTCTAATACATGGCGATCCATCGGACTTGAAAAGTTCGGGCGGCATTGTCATAAATGCAGCCGGTGAAGCCCGTGCTGCTGACTGTTAAAATTTTGAATCCCAGCCCCGAAGCATCTGCGTATGTGTGTGTCGGGGTGATGACCACGGTAGGGGTCCCGGAAAACGCCTGGTCGAACGTGACGCTGAACTCTGTGTTTGTTTCCTTGGTGACGCTTACGCTTACCCGCCCGTGCTGGATCTCCGGGATGGGGAAGCTGTTTGCGTAAATATTGGAACCGCGAATATAAGTCGGATAGGACGAACTGCCAA
>JAJQAS010000273.1:0-3370 GCA_021203685.1 Clostridiales bacterium
CTCGCCTCCCCTGAAAGGGGAGGGGGACCATGCGAAGCATGGTGGAGGGGTTTCCTCTGAAATCACAACAAGGCTGATTCAAAAGGATAAACAATCAGTTACACCAAAAATCAGTAAAAAGGCTGTACCAACCATTTCCGGTTGATACAGCCTTTTTGTTGCGTTTATGCGGTCGTCTGCGAATCACACGATGGGAAACTGGGGCTTGGGCGGCTCCTCCTGCCGGGGCTGCTGCTGGGCCACCTGGACGTTCTCGGCGTTGATGACCGCCTTGCGCAGCTGGAAGCCGGGGATGCCGGACGCCTGCATCAGGTTTTGGACAGTGGACTGGATATAGGGGAACAGCTGGTCATAGCACTGGGTATGCACCTGCTTTTTGTCCTCGTCGCTGTTGATGCCCTGGCAGGAGAAAGCCCCGATGAGATCCACAGAGACGAACAGCTCCTCGCCGCCGTTCTTATCCTTGATGCTCTGGTAGACCTTGGCGATGCAGCGGTTGCCGTCCTTGGCGAAGTTGACGTTGAAGGTGAAGCTGCTGTCCAGCTGGATCTGGCCCTGCTTGGTCAGCTTGTTGACAAAGTGGACTTCCTGGACCTTCTGGGACACGAGATGAGCGATAGCCATAAAAAATATCCTCCCTGGACCGGCGGGCTGCGCCGGAATGATGTTGAATGAAATCAGATGAGCCTGCGGCCTTTGCGCCGCATCGTTTTTAGTATAGCACAGGTTTCAGAGATTGGAAACGGTAAATTTGAAATTTAACGCTCTCTTTTGCCCGGCTCAATAAGACGTGTGACCGGCCAACACCTTATTTTCCTCCCGCAGCCGCGGCATGGAAAACAAAAAGGTGTTGCCCTCGTCGGGGCTGCTCTCCGCCCACAGGCGCCCCCCGTGCTCCTGGGCGATTTGGGACGCGATGGAGAGACCCAAACCAAAGCCCTCGGAGGCCCGGGCCTGGTCCGCCCGGTAGAACCGCTCAAAAATGCGCTCCAGCTGGTCGTGGGGGATGGGTTCCCCCTTGGTGTTCACGGTCAGACGGACACGCTTGGTCCCCTCCGGCTCCAGCCGGAGGCTGACAACGCTGGGGCTGTCGGCGTACTTCCGGGCGTTGTCCAGCAGGATGTTCACCAGCCGCCGGAGCTTGCCGGGGTCGCCGGTGACCAGCAGGTTCTCGGTGATGTGGTCGTCCAGCTCCTTCCCCGCCTCGTAGAGGATGGGTTCAAAGAGCAGGGCTTCGTCAGTGACCAGGTCGCTGAGGGGCACAGCTTCTTTGACCAATTCTTTTCCGGACTGATCGTTTTCCGCCCGGGCCAGGGTCAGCAGCTCCTCCACCAGATAGGTCATCTGGTCGGAGGAGGCCCGGATGTTGTCCAGCCAGCGCAGCTCCCGGTCGTTCAGGCTCTCGCCGCACTCCTGGAGCATGTCCACATTGGAGACGATGACGGAGAGGGGGGTTTTCAGCTCGTGGCTGGCGTCGGAGACGAACTGCCGCTGCTGCGCCCAGCTCCGCTCCACCGGGCGCACCGCCCACCGGGCCAGCAGCAGGCTCAGCACGAAAAAGGCCGCCAGCGCCCCCAGACTGATGAACAACAGCGTGATATACAGAGAACGGAGGGTGCTCCGTTCCTGGGAAATATCCGCGAAGGCGATGCGCCAGCCGGTGCGGGTGCTCACCCGCATATAGCGCAGGCCGTAGCTGCGGAGCAGCCCCATGTCGGACTGCTCCGCCAGACACAGCGCCACCACATCCACCAGTTCGTCCTCGTCTATGGTGCCAAACTGGTTGTCCAACAGGAAGGTGGTCCCGTCCACCCCCACCGCCACGGTGAAGTAGGGCAGGCTTACGTCCTCTTCCTCAAAGGAAAACCCTCGATCGTCGTTGGGCGTCAGAGGCCAGGAGAGGGCAAAATCCTCGCTGACCGCCTGCCGCAGCAGATTGATGCTGTCCTTGCGCAGGCTGTCCCGGGTGCTGACCACCATCACCGTGCCGATGCTCACCAGAATGGCGGTGACGATGAGCATATTGATGAGGACAAACTTCCACCGGAGTTTTTGGATCATGGAACCTTCCTCACCTCCAGATGATAGCCGATCATCCGCAGGGTCTTGATGGTGACGGTGCTTTTCAGGTGGTTGAGCTTTTTGCGCAGGAAGGAGATATACACCTCCACGTTGTTGTCCTCGGCGTTGGAGTCATAGCCCCAGACGGCCAGCAGCAGGGCTTCCTTGGTGACCACCTGGGCGCCGTTGGCCATCAGCTTGCCCATGATCTCAAACTCCTTCCGGCTGAGCCGGACGCTCTTCTCCCCGCAGAACAGCTGACAGGAGGACAGCTCCAGCCGCAGGTCGCCAAAGGTCAGGGCGTTGTCGGCGGCGTGGTTCTGCCGCCGGGTGATGACCCGGATGCAGGCCAGCAGCTCCCGGGACTGGAAGGGCTTGGTCAGGTAATAGTCCGCCCCGGCGTCCAGGCCGTTGACCTTGTCGTCGGTCTCGGTGCGGGCGGTCAGCATGAGGACCGGGGTCTTGACCCCCTCGTTCCGCATGGCGCGGACCACCTCGAAGCCGTTCCGCTTGGGCAGCATGACGTCCAGGATGATGACGTCGTAAATGCCGGAAAGGGCGTTGTCCAGGCCGGTCTCCCCATCGTAGGAGACATCGGCGGTGTAGTTGTGGGCCTCCATCAGGTCAGCCAGGGTCTGGGCCAGACGGCGCTCGTCCTCTACGATCAGTACCCGCATATGGAGCCTCCTTTGCTATGCGTTGAGTGGGGAACCGGGCGTCTGGAGACGCCTTTCTTTTATTGTAAAGCAAATACGTCGGTTTTGCAATCCCAAAGAACGGTGCGGTCATTTGCATCAAAGCAGAAATTTCTTCCTGTAGAAAATCCCACTTTCCTATAACCAAGTCAATATCGACTTAAATCCGGTCAAAAAACCATCTGTTCCACCGGGGCAAAACCGGGTATCATTTGCACTGTAAGCAGAAACAACCAATTGGCCCCAGACAGCCGGGAGGCGGACGAAACCGTCCGCGCCAGAACCGACCACTGCACCGTTCATTGGAAAGGGTGTTACGTATGAGCAAGTTTATCAACTACCTGAAAGAAAACCAGACGGAGATCATGATGGCCGCCATGGGGCTGGCCTCTGCCACCACCGGCGAGAGCCTGCACCGGGCCTATGCCGACCTGCTGCGCACCCGGAACTGATTTTCCGTCCCATCCATTTCAAAATAATCGTATAGAACAGGAGTGTTTCACCATGAGCAAGTTCACCAACTACCTGAAAGAGAACCGCAACGACATAGCGCTGGCCATGATGAGCGCCAGCTCCATGATGACCGGCACCGCTCCCAACTGGAAGCTGATGGC
>JAJQAS010000273.1:3470-4974 GCA_021203685.1 Clostridiales bacterium
ACTGGAAGCTGATGGCTGACTATCAGGAGCAGCGGTAAGACCGCTTTTACCCGGAAAAAAGGGGGGTTGTCTGTGACCAGCCTTCACGGTTTCCCCGACAGGGGCGAAAACCCGGTGCTGTACGGTCTGAGCGCCGCCACCGTCGGCCCCAACCCCTACTGGGGCTACAACGCCCTGAAAGAAACGCGGCGGTAACGCCTGCGATTTCATAAACGCATAAAACGTTCCCTCTGGGGGCCGCTCCGCGCCATGCGGGGCGGCCTTGCTATTTTATCTTCTTCTATCAAGTGCAACGGCGGGTTTCCCCATCATTGCACATTGCTAATTGCTCATTTCTCTTTTGCGACCTCTTTCCGGGCGGCGGAGGGGGTACAGCCGTAGATCTCCTTGAACGTGCGATTGAACAGCTTTTGGGTGGTGAACCCGTTGCGCTCCATGATCTCCGCAATGGGGAGGTCGGTGTCCTCCAGGTCCTGAAAAGCGTTGGCTGCCCGCACCTCGTTGACATACTGCAAAAAGGTGCGACCCATGTTCTTTTTGAAAAACCGGCAGAAGGCTTCCTTGCCCAGCCCCAGCAGGTCGGACACCTCCTGGAGGCCGATGGGTTCCCGGAAGTGTTCCGCCACATAGGTGATGACCTGGCGAATGCGTTCGGAGGTCAGCACGTCCACGCCGGTGGGCAGCTCCCGCTGGGGGTAGCCGAAGCACCGGATGATGCGGGAAAAGATTTGCAGCACATAGCCCTCCGTCTCCATGGGCAGGGTCACATCGTCCCGGCTATAGGCCCGCACCAACTCCTGGAGCAGCAAACAGATTTGCAGGTACTCCGGGAAGGTGGCGTCGTTCACGTCGTCCGGAGTGCAGCGGATGCGGTACAGCTCCAGCCCCGGCACATATTTCTCCATATACTTTTTGGAGATGTGGATGCGAAGGAACATGGAGTTTCGCTCGTGGTTGTAGGTGCTGTGTACCTGGTGGGAGTCGATGACCATCATGTGCTTGCTGCGCAGGGGGTAGGTCTTGCCGTCGATGGTGATGTCGCTGGCCCCGTTCAGGTGGTAGAGGATCTCCAGCTCGTCGTGCCAGTGAAGGGGGTTGTACCCCCCGGCGACGGTCAGATAGGCCACGCGGATGCCGGAGCGCAGCGGCTCCTGAAAGGTCGTGTACAGAGCGTCGGACACGAAAGCGCCTCCTCCCGAAGAAAATGATAAGGAACACAAGAGGCGAAGCGCCGCAGCGCTCCGCCTCATTTTTTGTTTGTTGGGTGAGAGAGATTACTTGGCGTATTCCACCGCGGTGACTTCCCGGATGAGATGCACCTTGATCTGGCCGGGATACTCCAGCTCGTCCTCGATCTTTTTGGCGATGTCCCGGGCCAAAATGGTCATCTGGTCCTCGCTGACATCCTCCGGCTTGATCATGACCCGAACTTCGCGGCCGGCCTGGATGGCGTAAGCCTTGCTGACGCCCTTGAAGGAGGAGGTGATCTCCTCCAGCTTCTCCA
>JAJQAS010000134.1 GCA_021203685.1 Clostridiales bacterium
CCACACCGGGAAGGTGGACGGCAAGAGCGTGGCGAAGGGTATGACCATCACCCAGAGCAAGGCAGACAGCCTGTTGACCTCTGACGTGGCAAAGTTCTGGACCTACGCCAACAACATCGATTATGTGCCGTTGACCGCCTCCATGAACGAGAACCAGCTGTCCGCCCTGACCAGCTTCGCGTTCAATTGCGGGCAGAACAACCTGAAAACCCTGTGCGCAGACCGCACCCTTGCGGAGATCGGGGAGGCGATTTTGCTCTACAACAAGGCCGGGGGAAAAGTCCTTTCCGGCCTGACCACCCGCCGCAAGGCGGAGCGGGAACTTTATCTGACGGAGGTGACGCACGATATGGATACTTTGCGCAAAGGCGACGAGGGCCAGCAGGTCCGCGCCCTCCAGATGCTTCTGGGCGGCCTGACCGTTGACGGGATTTTCGGGGCCAACACCCAGAGCGCCGTCATCGCATGGCAGAACAACTACGGCCTGGACGCTGACGGCATCGTTGGGCCGCTGACCTGGGCCGCGATTTTGGGCGGCTGATTTCATCCACCTATCCACACAAACGCGCGATTAACGCGCGCCGCGTGTTTGCTTGCGCGCGCGAGCGCATGATTAAGGCCACATCGGGTTTTGTTCCGGTGTGGCCTTTTTTGTGTGCAAATGTTCAATCTTTAATTTTGAGATTCTAAAAGCGGTTGCTGACCGGTTGCTGACTAAAAGCCGAAAAAGCCTTGTGCCGCAAGGGATTTTAGTTAAAGTTTTGATTAAAATTCAGGTCAGACAAGTCTTTCAGCCAGTTTTCAGCTTGTTTTAAGATTAGCACTGTATAGTACAACACGTCAAACCAGTGAGATGCGGGCGCATCCCGCGAAAAGGAGGAACCCCTGTGATAGAACTCAGGAATCTGGTCAAGCGTTACGGCAGCCACCTGGCGGTGGACCACCTGAACCTGACCATCGAGGAAGGGAAAATTTACGGTTTTCTCGGCCCAAATGGTGCTGGTAAATCCACCACTATGAACATGATGACCGGTTATCTCTCCCCCACCGAGGGCGAGATTATCATCAACGGCCACGACATCCTGGAGGAGCCGGAGGAGGCCAAAAAGTGCATCGGCTACCTGCCGGAGCAGCCCCCGGTGTATATGGATATGACGGTCACGGAGTATTTGAACTTCTGCGCCGGGCTGAAAAACGTCCCCAAGGACAAGCGGGGCGCGCAAATCGAATCCGTCATCCACATGACCCGGCTGGACGGCGTGGAGGGCCGGCTGATCCACAACCTGTCCAAGGGCTACCGCCAGCGGGTGGGCCTGGCCCAGGCCATTCTGGGGTTCCCGCCCATCATCATCCTGGACGAACCCACCGTGGGTCTGGACCCCAAGCAGATCATTGAAATTCGTGATTTGATCCGTCAGCTCAGCGATAAGCACCTGGTCATCCTCTCCAGCCACATCCTCTCCGAGGTGCAGGAGATCTGCGACCAGATCATCATCATCTCCCACGGCAAGCTCATCGCCAACGACAGCGCCGACCACCTGGAAGCCCACCTGCGCGGCTCCGCCGTGCTGCGTCTGGTCCTCCAGGCCGACGCCGAGGACACCGAGGATCTGCTGAACCTGGTCAGCGACATCACCATCCAGCAGCTGACCGAAAACGACGATGACACCACCACCGCCCTGGTGGAGATGGAGCCGGGCACCGACCCCCGGGCCGACATCTTCTTTGCCTTCGCCCGGGCCAAAAAGCCCATCCTGGAAATGACCATCCAGACCGCATCTCTGGAGGAAGTGTTCCTGGAACTGACCGAGGGCGACAGCGCCGCTCCCGCCGTCCCCGAAGCGGACACGGCCGCGCCGGAACCGGAAGAAACATCCGAAGAAGGAGGAACTGACTGATGAAAGCGATTTATAAGCGGGAGCTGTCCTCCTATTTCAACAACATGATCGCCCCGGTGTGCATCGCCTTTCTGCTGGCGGTGGTGGGGCTGTACTTCATGGTCTACAACCTCTACAACGGCTATCCCAGCTTCGCCAACGCCCTGAGCGCCTCCCTGTTCATCTTCCTGGTGGTCATCCCCATCCTGACCATGCGCTCCATGGCGGAGGACCGGCGCTCCCGGACGGACCAGCTGCTGCTGACCGCCCCCATCACTGTCACCAAAATGGTGCTGGGCAAGTTTTTCGCCCTGCTGACGGTGTACGCCATCCCCTGCGTGCTGTTCTGCTTCTGCCCGGTCATCATCAAGCTGGCCAGCGGCTCCAGCGGCCAGGTCTCCTGGGCCACCGACTACGCCACCCTGCTGGCCTTCTTCCTGCTGGGCGCGCTGTACCTGTCCATCGGCCTGCTCATCTCCTCCACCACCGAGAGCCAGATCCTCTCCGCTGTGGGCACCTTCGCCGCCCTGTTCATCCTCTATATGTGGAGCAGCATCGTGAACTTCCTGCCCACCAACGCCATCGGCAACCTGGCGGCCACCATTTTCCTGCTGGCGCTGGCCTGCCTGCTGCTGGACAGCCTGACCGCCTCTCCCCGTATCACTGCCGGAGTGGGCATCGTGGGGCTGGCCGCCATCGTCATCACCTACGTGGTGGACAGCAGCCTCTACGAGAGCCTGCTGGTCAACGTGCTGGGCCAGTTCTCCGTGTCCGAGGTTATCTCCAGCTTCGCCAGCGACGAACTGTTTGACGTTGCCGGTCTGCTGCTCTATGTGTCCCTGACCGCCCTTTGTCTTTTCCTGACCGTCCAGGTCATCCAAAGACGCCGCTGGAACTGAGGAGGTGCGCACTATGTCTCTTTTCTCCAAAAACGATAAAAACACCGACAATACCACCGATAAGAAGGCCAAACGGGCCGACAAAAAGGCCCAAAAGCAGGCCAAAGAGCTCCAGACCCTCTCCGAGGGCGGCAAGAGCGGGGGCAGCAAGGGCATGAGCATCCGCAGCAAGAACGGCCTGTTCTCCACCACGCTCATCGTGCTGGCCATCGTCATCACCCTCGTCTTCAACCTGGCGGTGGGGCAGATCCCCTCCGGCGTCATGGAAATCGACCTGTCCGCCACCCAGCTCTACAAATTCTCCGACACCTCCAAGGATTACCTGTCCGAGCTGGATACCGACGTGCAGCTCATTGCCGTGGCCACCCAGGAGGACACCGACACCCGCATCGTCAAGTTCCTCCAGAAGTACGCCGCCCTCTCCGACCACGTCACCCTGGAGTGGATCGACCCTGTGGCCTACCCCTCCGCCCTGACCACCTATGACTGCAGCAGCGACACCCTGGTGGTCATCTGCGAGGAGACCGACCGCACCTATCAGGTGTCCTTCGACAGCATCCTGGTCTACGACAGCTATTATTACTACTACTACGGCAGCACCTATTACACCTCCTTCGACGGCGAAGGTCAGGTGCTCTCCGCCATCGACTATGTGGTCTCCGACAGCAGCTACACTGTCTACTGCACCGAGAACCATGGCGAGTCCGACGTGGGCGACAACCTGGCCGACCTGCTGGACAAGAACCACTTCACCACCGAGACCGTCAGCCTGCTCCAGACCGGCTCCGTGCCGGAGGACTGCGATTTCCTGCTGATCTACGTCCCCACCAGCGACTTCTCCGAGGAAGAGATCAACATGATCTACGACTACCTCAACGCCGGCGGCAAGGTGGAACTGATCTGGGGCAGCACTTCCTTTGAACACCCCAACCTGGACAGCCTGATGGCCACCTACGGCATGGAGCTGACCACCGGCTACGTGGGCGACACCACCCGCTACTATGCCGCCACCCAGAGCTACTTCACCTTCTTCCCCGAGCTGTCCTCCAGCTCTGACGCGGCGGACGGCATCTCCTCTGACGCGCTGGTGCTGGTCACCAACTCCTTCGGCCTGACCCTCACCGACCCGGAGCGGGATACCATTGACGTGGACGACTTCCTGGGCACCACCAGCTCCGGCGGCGTCATGCTGGACGGCGACACCACCGTCTCCGGCGAGTACTACCTGGGCGTCACCGCCACTGAGGAAATCGAGGTGGAATCCGAAGAAGAGGACGAGGAGGACACCGACGACGCTGACACCGACGAGGACGCCGACAGCAGCGCCGAGGCCGAGACCGACGAGGCTGACACCAGCGCTGAGGCCGATTCCAGCGCCGCGTCCGACGAGGACGAGGAAGAAGAGGAAGAGGCTGAGACCGTCACCGCGCAGTTCACCGTGCTGACCTCCGAGACCCTGGTCAACGACGACATCACCTCCAGCTTTGGCGACTCCATCGTCAACCTGACTGTGGTGATGAACACCATCACCAGCAACTTCGAGGACGTGTCCAACATCTCCATCGACGCCAAGAGCCTGGAAACCACCTACAACACCGTGACCAACGCCGGGCTGTGGAGCCTGCTGTTCCTGGTGGCGCTGCCCATCGCCGTGCTGATCTTCGGCTTCGTCCGGTGGTTCCGTCGCCGCAAGCTGTAAGCGAGGTACCCAAATGAGCAAAAAAAAGCAGAAGCAACTGACCATTATGGTGGGCATCGTGGCTGCCCTGGCGGCCATCCTGGTGGTGGCCATCCAGCTCAACAGCTGGAACACCGCCCGCCAGGAGGCGGCGGAGGACGCCGCCATCCCCCGGGTCCTGACCCTGGACGACGTCACCGGCATCACCTTCGTCAACGAGGGCACCTCTCTGGAGTTCCTGCTGAACGACGACGGCGAGTGGTACTGGGCCGATGATGAGGACTTCCTGCTGGACGACACTGCCGTTTCCACCGTGGCGTCGTTGGCGGAGGACTTCCAGGCCGGCACCTCCTTTGAGATCGCCGACGACCTGGACGCCTACGGCCTGCAGGACACCGGCATGAAGGTCATTTACACCACCGAGGACGGGGACACCTACACCGTCCTGGTGGGTGACGCCACCGCCAGCGGCGATTACTACTACGCCATGCTGGAGGACGGCGCCACCATCTACACC
>JAJQAS010000031.1 GCA_021203685.1 Clostridiales bacterium
GATGCGGATTCAGGACCTGTAAACGTTATACAACACAAAAGAGCGGCGGTTCCCAGCGCAGGGAGCCGCCGCCCTCTCCATTTTTCTCAAAAATTTTTTTCAAAATGGCCGCATAGTCCGGTCTATCGGACTTTGACTTTGCTATACTATCCTTATCACAAAACAACGGATTTATGTTATTGATAAGGAGGTTCCGTTATGTCAGTTGAAATGCGCAATGTTCGCGGCCATGTGGAAGTCTATGATTTGTTCGGTCAGTTCCTGTTCTCTGCCGACACCGTCGGCGAAGCCTGGGCGGAACTGCGGGAAGAGGAGGAATGGCTCAGCCAGCAGGAGCGGTACGCCTCGTAAATCGCTAAATGCTCACTTGTCGGCAATTTGGGTATAATTCTGGAAAAATCGGGTTACCCTTCCTGCATGGAGGTAATTTGACCATGAAAAAACATTCCTTTACCCAAAAGTTGACCAATTTCCTCAACGGCAGGGGCTTCTACATCGCCCTGGCCCTGTGCCTGGCCGCCATCGGCGTGTCCTGCTGGTACCTGTGGCAGGGGGCGACCCTGGCCAGCGAGATGGCCGAGGAGGCCAGCGCGGTGGAGACCGTCACCCTGGAGCCGGAGGAAGCCGAGGAGACCGCAGCCGAAGCGGACACGTCCACCGACCCGGCGGACACCGAGGACAGCACCGAGGAGGACGCCCCCAGCGACGCCCCCGCCGCATCTGAAACGGAGGACACAGAATCCGTCGAAACGGCGGCGGAGGCTGCCACAGTGACCGAAGAGGCCGCCGAGACCCTGGAACCGGTGACGGAGACCGCCGCCGAGGTCACAGAGTGGGTCTGACCCCTGGAGGGGGCGGTGGTGGCCGCCTTTTCCAGCGACACCCTGACCTATAACGAGGCCCTGGGCGACTGGCGCACTCACAGCGGGGTAGACCTCTCCGCCGAGTTGGGGCAGGAGGTGGTGGCCGCCTGCGGCGGCACCGTCATCTCCGTGCAGGACGACGTGCTGCTTGGCCGGACGGTGACGGTGGACTGCGGCGACGGCCTGACCACCCTCTACGGCAACCTGGCGGAGGACGTGGCCGTCACCGCCGGGGACACAGTCTCCGCCGGTGATGTCATTGGAACCGTGGGAGAGACCGCCTCCGGCGAGTACAACGAGACCGCGTGGCTCCACTTCGCCGTGGAGCAGGACGGGGAGGCGGTGGACCCGATGGCGTATTTGGGGTGATTGCAGCTTAAAACCCGATGACCCCCAAATGCTCCAGCAAAATCTTGACCCCTATCAAAATCAGCACCAGTCCCCCCACCAGCTCCGCACGGGACTTGTACCGGGCGCCGAACACGTTGCCCACCTGCAAGCCCACGCAGGACAGCACAAAGGTGATGCAGCCGATGAAGCACACCGCAGGGAGGATGTCCACCTGCAAAAAGGCGAAGGTCACGCCCACAGCCAGGGCGTCGATGCTGGTGGCCACGGCCAGGGCCAACATGGCCCCGAAGGCGAAGGAGGCATCGATCTCCTCCGCCTCGCCCCGGGATTCCCGCACCATGTTGCCGCCGATCAGCGCCAGCAGCACAAAGGCGATCCAGTGGTCCACCTGCTCCACCAGGCTCTGGAAGCCGCTGCCCAGCAGGTAGCCGATGAGGGGCATCAGCGCCTGAAAGCCGCCGAACCACAGCCCCACGCACAGCATATGCTTGGAGCGCACCTTTTCCACCGAAAGGCCCTTGCACACCGCCACCGCGAAAGCGTCCATGGACAGACCCACCGCGATGACAAACAGTTCCCACAGTCCCATATTGTTTTCCTCCTCATTTGCTTCTCCGAAAGCGTTTCCTCTGCGGCGCGGCCATAACGCGCCGCCTTTTTTGTTGGGGCAGTCGGCGTAAAAAAAGGCGAGACCTATCTGCTCCTCATGCAGATAAGTCTCGTCATTTCAGCCGGGGCCAGGAATTGCTTCCAGGCTGTTGACCCCGGCGCACCCTTGCCATAGCTGTGCCGACTACTCCCTTATTCCTTTGCATCATACCATATCCGTCCGGCAAACGCAAGGGGACAGTTTTCCTTTTTTGTCGTTATTCCTTTGAATCAACCGTGTGCCAAAAACCCCTCCGCCACCGCCTAAAGGCGGCGGCCCTCCTCCCCTTTCAGGGGAGGCAAGAGGGGATAGTGCTTGTTGTTTGTCGTCAGTTTTGTCCTACAAATATGGGATTATTAGTAGAAACACCCACTTTCTAGCCACTAATCACTAGCCACTAGCCACTAAAAACGTAACCGATTCAAAGGGATAACCAGATTATATTTTTGTCGCTACTCCACCCGGTAGAACAGCATCTCCTGGGCGGCGCAGTAAAAGGTGTCGTCGCTGACCTCGGTGATATAGTAGGTCAGCCCGGCGGTCTCGCCGGGGTAGTTGAAAATCACCAGCTTGGGGCAAAGCCCCGCCGCAGAACGGTTCAAAATGGCGCAGTCGTAGGTTTCTTCCTCCATGTCCAGGTAGGAGATGGTGACGGTACACTGATTGCCGTCGAAGTACAGCTCCTCGGATTCCCCGCCGAGGTTTTTCCACAGCCAGCGGCCCTGGAGGGCGGTCATGGTCACATCAGGGTAATCGGGGTCAACGGAGGTGTTCAGCCCCTCGGAGGCCAGCCATGCGGCGATGTCGTCCGACGCCTGGGCCACCTCCTCCCCGGTGGAGCTTCCGCCTCGGCTCCACAGGCTGGGGAGACGGAGCATGGTCAGGTTGGAGATTTTATAGCAGACGTTGTGGTATTGGTAGGGCGCAGCCAGGGGAAACACCACGAAAAACAGGAACATCCCCGCCAAAACCGCGCCGAACAGGGCCAGCAGCCCCTTTTTCAGCACTTTCACGGCTTACATATCCGCCCAGTTGATGACGTCCTTGTTCTTGACGAAGTATTCCACGCCGGAATACACCGTCGTCACCACGATGACCCAGCAGCACACGGTATCCAGCACCGGAATGGACACCGCCAGCATCAGGATGATGCAGACCATGGTGGAGGCGGTCTTGACCTTGCCCGACCAGGCGGCGGCAATGACTTTGCCCTCGCTGGCGGCCACCAGCCGCATGGCGGAGACGGCGAACTCCCTCGTCAGCACCACTAGCAGCATCCACGCCTCCATCCGGCCCCAGGCCACGAACATACACATGGCGGACGTGACCAGCATTTTGTCGGCGATGGGGTCCATGAATTTGCCGAAGTCGGTGATCATGTTCCGGGAGCGGGCGATGTAGCCGTCCAGAAAGTCGCTGAGACTGGCGACGAGAAAGACGGCCAGCCCCACCCAGACGTGATAGGGGAAGTCCAGATAGAGGACCACGAGAAAAACGGGGATCAGAACGACCCGAACCATTGTGATTTTGTTAGCAGTGTTCATACTTCAACTCTCCTAAAGAACGGTTCCGGTATTGTGCGGGGAAAGAATGGAGTGCGGTAAAATCCGGGTTTACCCCTCTTCGGCATCCTGGATTTCCCCCATCATATCACCATCCACCGTGTCCGTCAACAGGACGGGGACGAAGCTCCCGGCGGGAATTTCCCCCGCGGCGGTGAAGTAGACGTGGCCGTCGATGTCCGGGGCGTCGGCATAGGTGCGGCCCCGCCAGCAGCCCATGTCCTCGTCGAAGCCCTCCACCAGCACCTCCACCGTCTCGCCCAGGCGGGACTCGTTGTACTCGTCCATCACGTCGCTCTGGAGGTCCACCAGCAGCTCCAGCCGCCGTGCGGCCACCTCCGGCTCCACCTGGTCGGGCATAGTGGCGGCGCGGGTCCCCTCCTCCGGGGAGAACTGGAACACCCCCGCCCGCACCAGCTTCTGCTCACGAAGGAAGTCGCACAGCTCGTCGAATTTTTCCTCGTCCTCGCCGGGGAGGCCGGTGATGAGAGAGGTGCGAAACACTACATTGGGTATTTTCTGTCGAATTTTATCCAGTAAGTTGATAATTTCCGCCTTGGTGCCCCGCCGGTGCATGACCGAGAGCAGCTCGTCGTTGCAGTGCTGGAGGGGGATGTCCAGATAGTGGACGATTTTCGGCTCCGTGGCGATGACCTCCAGCATTTCATCGGTCAGGTCGTTGGGGTAGAGGTAGTGGAGCCTGATCCAGTGGAAGTCCAGTTTGCACAGCTCCCGCAGCAGGTCGGGCAGCTTGTGGGTGTGGTACAGGTCGGTGCCGTAGCGGGTCACGTCCTGGGCAATCAAAATCAGCTCCTGCACCCCCTGCTCGGAGAGATACCGGGCCTCCGCCAACAAATTCTCCATCCTGCGGCTGCGGTAGCGGCCCCGGATGCGGGGGATGGCGCAGAAGGCGCAGTTGTTGTTGCAGCTTCAGGTAGGCGAAGTAGGGTTCGGTGGTCAGCACCCGCAGGCCCTCGTCGTCGGTGTGGTTGATGTCCTCGTAGTATTCGGGGAACTGATTCCCCATCACGTCCTCGATGGCGGCGACGATGTCGGTGTAGCTGCCGGTGCCCAGGATGCCGTCCACCTCCAGGAGAGATTCTTTGATTTCCTCCCGGTAGCGCTGGCTCAGGCAGCCTGTCACCAGAATTTTGGTCAGAGAACCTTCCTCTTTCAGGTGGGCCATGGCCAGGATGTTGGCAATGCCCTCCTCCTTGGCCGCGTCGATGAAACCGCAGGTGTTGATGACGCAGACATCCGCCCCCTCCGGCTGGGCGACGATAATGTGGCCCGCGTCCTGCACCAGGCTCATCATCTGTTCCAGGTTCACCCGGTTTTTGTCGCAGCCCAGGGAGATGAAGGCGACTTTATAGTGGTTCATGTGGATTCCTCTTTTGGGATGGAGATTGTTCGATTCAGTTACTCGATTGAAGCAGCGTTGGCAGTGATTTCAGCGGGAAACCCCTCCGCCACCGCCTAAAGGCGGCGGCCCTCCTCCGCCGTCAAGCGGC
>JAJQAS010000018.1 GCA_021203685.1 Clostridiales bacterium
GGTTCGTGCTGCCCAACGCCTGCGAGACCAAGCTGGTGATGACCATGAACGCCCGCAGCCTGCTGAACTTCTTCAAGCTCCGCTGCTGCAACCGCGCCCAGTGGGAGATCCGCGCCCTGGCCGAGCAGATGTTCCGGCTGGTCTACCCGGTGGCCCCGGCCATCTTTGCCGCCGCCGGGCCAAACTGCGTGGCCTGCGGCCACTGCACCGAAGGAAAGATGTCCTGCGGCAAACAGAAGGAGGTCCAGGCGAAGTACGCCGCCTGGAAGGAGGAGCTGTGAAGCTCTATGTGACCCGCCACGGCGAGACCGCCTGGAACCGGCGGGATGTGGTCTGTGGACGCACCGACCTGCCTCTGACCGAGGTGGGGCTGGCCCAGGCGGAGGAGCTGGCAGCGCGGGCGGCGGAGACCGACATCGACCTGATTTTGACCTCGCCCCTGTTGCGGGCCAGGCAGACCGCCCAGGCCGTGGCCAGGCGCATCGGCGCGGAGGTCATTGTGGAGCCGCTGCTCATTGAGCAGGACTTCGGCGCGTTCGAGGAGGGGAGCCGGTTTGACCCCGATTATCAGGACTTCCGGCAAAATTTCTTCCGCCGGTTCCCCGGCGGGGGCGAGTCGGTGGTCATGGTGGCCAGCCGGGGCTACACGCTGCTCCGCGCCCTGCCGGAGCGGTACCCGGGCAAAACCCCGCTGCTGGTCAGCCACGGGGCCTTTTGCCGCGCTTTGCACACCTGGTTTGCCGACACCCCTAACGAGGTGTTTTCCCGGTTCCGGCTGGAAAACTGCCAGCTGATGGAATATGAGCTTTTGTAGCGGGCAGAAGCAAACATAAATTCAAAGCAAACGTTAAAACAATACAAAAACACTCAGATACAACGGGCAACCCCGCCGTATCTGAGCGTTATTTTCTGTTCGTTTACAGCATATACTGGCTGTTCATCACGTCGATGAGGTCGTCATAGGAGAGGAAGATCTCCACGATGCCCCCCGCGTAGGGCTGCATGACGTACTCGCCGGAGAGGAAGGTGATGCCCTCCTGTGTCAGGTAGTAGGTGGGTTCCAGCGTCCCCTCCGGGGCCTCCTCGGAGCTGTCCGCGCCGTACAGGTCGGGGTAGACCTGGGCGTAGACATCCGCGCAAAGCTCGGTGCCGTCGCAGACCACAAAGGGGATGTAGGTAGCGTAGTCCTCGAAGAAAATTTCCTCCTCCGCCTGCATCTCTGCGGCTTTGGCCAGCACCAGTTCCTCCGCCGTGGAGCGGAAGTTTTCACCCAGCATCTCAAAGGTCAGGGTCTCGCCGGTCTGAGCGTCGTAGTTCCGGCAATAGCGGTTGTCCCAGCCGTGGGCGCCGCCGGAGTAGCCTTGCTCGTCAATGACCAGACTGATGACCGCGTCGTCTATCCGGCTCACAACGAAGGTCATATCATCGGAAAAACCGTAAGAGCCGTCCTCCGTGCCCTCGTAATAGGTCGCATAGGATTCCTCTGCCTGGGTCGCAAATTCACCCTGCACATAGGCCACGAAGGTCTCTACCACCGCATCCAGGTCCGCCTGCACCGCCGCCTGTGCCGCAGTGTCGGCCAGGGTCACGGTGGGCACCTGGTAGGAATAGGTCACGATCTCTTTGCCATCGTCGCCGGTCACGGAACCTTCCACCGTCTCAAAGGTGATGCTGGTGTTCTCCGACCCCGCGCTGGCGGTGCCGGTGGTGGAGCTGTCCGCCTCGACTTCCGAAGTCTCAGCGGGTTCCGCTTCGGCGGAGGCGCTGGCGTCCGGGGCGGCGCTGCCGCTGTCGTCCTCGCTCGTTGTGGTTTGGGTGCCGCCGCAGGCGGACAGGGCCAGACACAGGGCCAGGCACAGAGTCAGCAGGCGTGATTTCTTTTTCATGGGGTATCCCCTCCTTTTCGTTTGAATTGATTGTACCACACCATTTCAAACAATACAACTACAAAATGGTAAAAAAGAATGACAAATGGTTACAGATAGGGGAAAGGGGACGCCGCAGCGTCCCCTTTTCAGATGGATATTCTTGGTTATTTTCTTAAACCAGCCTCATCAAAAATTCCGGCGGGAACCCCTCCGCCGTCAAGCGGCACTTTCGGGGCGTTGCCCCTCCCTGCCCTTTCAGGGGAGGTGGCACGGCGTTAGCCGTGACGGAGGGGTTTAAGCCTCAGTCCCGATACCCGTTGGGGTTGTTCTTCTGCCAGTTCCAGGAGTCCCGGCACATCTCCAGAATCCCATACTGGGCCTTCCACCCCAGCTCCCGCTCGGCCTTGGCGGGGTCGGAGTAGCAGGTGGCGATGTCCCCGGCCCGGCGGGGCTTGATGGAATAGGGAATTTTGACGCCGCTGGCTTCCTCGAAGGCGTGAACCACGTCCAGCACGGAGTAGCCCTTGCCGGTGCCCAGGTTGTAGATCGCCAGGCCGCAGCCCTTTTCCACGGCCGCCAGCGCCTTGACGTGGCCCACCGCCAAATCCACCACATGGATGTAGTCCCGGACGCCGGTGCCGTCGGGGGTGTCGTAGTCGTTGCCAAAGACGCCCAGCTCCGGCCGCTTGCCGATGGCCACCTGGGTGATGTAGGGCATCAGGTTGTTGGGGATGCCGTTGGGATCTTCGCCCATGGTGCCGGAGGGGTGCGCGCCGATGGGGTTGAAGTACCGCAGCAGCACCACGTTCCACGCCGGGTCGGCCTTCTGCATGTCCATCATGATCTGCTCGATCATGCTCTTGGTCTGGCCGTAGGGGTTGGTGCACTGGCCCTTGGGGCACTCCTCGGTGATGGGGATGACGGCGGGGTTGCCGTACACCGTAGCGGAGGAGGAGAAGATGATGTTCTTGCAGCCGTGATTGCGCATCACGTCCAGCAGCACCAGCGTCCCGGCGATGTTGTTGTCGTAGTACTCCAGGGGCTTGGCCACGGACTCGCCCACGGCTTTCAGACCGGCGAAGTGGATGCAGCAGTCAAACTGGTGCTCCTCCATCACTTTGGTCAGCCCTTCCCGGTCCCGGATGTCCACCTGATAGAAGGGGACGGCCTCGCCGGTGATGGCGGTCACCCGCTGGAGGGATTTTTCAGAGGCGTTATAGAGGTTGTCCACCACCACGACCTGGTGGCCCGCCTGCTGCAGTTCGATGACGGTGTGGCTGCCGATGTACCCGGCGCCGCCGGTGACTAAAATCTTCATGTCCGTTTCCTCCAATAAGTTCAAAAATAGGGGGACGGCGTTCCCGTCGCTTGTCTCTTTTGTTATCTTACAACAAGCGCGGCGCGGTGTAAATAGAATTTTGCGGCGAAAAACACGCAAATTTTATCGTGGGAGGGCAGAGGAAAAGGGCCGCGCCCAGCGGCGCAGCCCTTTTCTAATTAGCAATTGGCAATGTGCAATGTGCAATGGACGGGTTTGCAGCCGTGACTGTTTACCCGGAATGTTGTTGGAAAACGATGTGTTCGCCGGAAAACCATCAACGTCCGATTCTCTCATAAATTGCTAATTGCACATTGCAAATTGCACATTATTACTTGACGAGCGGAGAAGGGTACAGCCCCTCGTCGGTCTTGCGCTGGAGGGCCGCCACCACGCCGGGCCGGTCGGCCTTGTAGGTCACGCCGTACCACTTGTCCCGGCTGGAGAGCACCTTGATGTCCGCCATGCCCCGCTGGAGCATCTCGGTGACGGTCAGGGGCAGGAAGAACTCGCCCTTCATGGGGTTTCCCACCAGGGCCTTGTCCAGGAAGGCGGGGAACTCCGCCTCCAGCTCCCGGACAAAGCTGGGCCGGAAGCACCACAGGTTCATGGAGACCAGGGTGTCCGGGTCCAGGTCGGACCAGGTGGCGCCGCCGTCCAGGGTGGTGCGGATGCCGCCGGGATAGGTCTCGATCTGGGTGTGCTCGGTGACGCGGGTCAGGCAGCCGTGCTCGTCCAGGTCGCACACCCCCCGGGCCACGCTGCCGCTCTCGGTGACGGTGTTTTTCAGCCGGTAGCCCACCATGGCGTAATGGCACTTCCCCGCCTCGTCGTCGGTGCCACTCAGGAAGTCGTAGGCCGCCTGGAAGGCCTCCGGCCCGTAGTAGTCGTCGGAGTTGATGACGGCGAAGGGGGCGTCCAGCACATCCTTGGCGCAAAGCAGCGCGTGGCTGGTGCCCCAGGGCTTCACCCGTCCCTCGGGGACGGCGTAGCCTGCGGGAAGCATGTCCAGCTGCTGGAAGGCATAGCGGACTTCCATGTAGCTGGATACCCGACTGCCCACAGTGGATCGGAACGCTTCCTCGATCTCGTGCTTGATGATGAAGACCACGGTATCGAAGCCCGCCCGGTGGGCGTCGTAGATGGAATAGTCGATGATAAACTCACCGCCGGGTCCCACCGGGTCCATCTGCTTCAGGCCGCCGTACCGGCTGCCCATACCGGCGGCCAGCACCGCCAAAATCGGTTTTTGCATCTCTGTTTTCCTCCAAAGGTCTGTTTGGTAACCGTCCCGCCCGGCAGCGCAGTCCCGCCGGGGACGGTTTTCTTTTGGTGCATCTCTTTATGAATAATATGGTGTGACAGATAAACAAATACTCACACCTGGAACAGTATACCACAGGTTTCCACCCCTGACAACCGTCTGTTTGTCCAAACAATTGGTCAGGCGGCGGGACGCTGTAGGGCGAAAGACCTGTTTTGACGCGAAATTAACGGAAGATTTACAAAGAAATCCCCCGCCGCTCTTGCTTTTCCCTCAAAATCAGGTATACTTTTGAATAGTAGCACTTTGAATTACGTTTGTTGGGTGTGCTTTTGATACCGCCGTATCTTTGATTTCGGCGGGAAACCCCTCCACCATGCTTCGCATGGTCCCCCTCCCCTTTCAGGGGAGGCGAGG
>JAJQAS010000009.1 GCA_021203685.1 Clostridiales bacterium
AAACTCAATCGCCTTTTTCTATACCCTGGTCTCACATCTATTGTAAAGCTACAGTATTCACAAATTGTTTATCGGGATTTCCTTGTAATCGGGGAATGATTGTGATATATTACTAGAACAGCAGCGACAACAACGGATTTCGGCAGCTTTTGCCTGTCCCGTAGGAAGAAGGTTTCCGTTTGAAAAAGAATGAACCCCCCAAAAAGGACTCTAACAACAACCGCAGGATCATGGGCGTGGTCAACATCGTCATCTGGGCGCTGGTGGTCCTGGCCGGGTTCAACTGGCTGGTCTCCTCCGCGTCCATGTCGGGCAGCGTGGAGATCAAGTTCAGCGAGTTTATCGCCCTGGTCAAGGACGACCAGGTGGAGGAAGTGGTCCTCCAGTCCAGTAAGTACACCATCACCCTGACCGAGGACGGCGAAACGGCCTGGCTGGAAGAATACTACGCCGACGACCCCAATGTGGATTTGTCGTCCGTCTCCATGCCCACCCTCTACACCGCGCCCCTGTCCTACACCGACCTGGCCCTCCTTCTGGAGGAACATGGCGTCGCCTACAGCACCCCCTACCAGCAGGACAGCGCCGTCACCACCTTTTTGCTCAGCTATATCCTTCCCCTGGCGCTGATGCTGGGGGCCATGATGCTGGTGTTCCGTATGTTCGGCAACCGGATGGGCGGCGGCATCGGCAACGTGGGCAAATCCAACGCCAAGATGTACGTGGAGAAGGAGACCGGCGTCACCTTCCGGGACGTTGCCGGGCAGGACGAGGCAAAGGAGTCTCTGGAGGAGATCATTGACTTCCTCCACAACCCCGGCAAATACACCGCCATCGGCGCAAAGCTCCCCAAGGGCGCGCTGTTGGTGGGTTCCCCCGGCACCGGCAAGACCCTGCTGGCCAAGGCCGTGGCAGGCGAGGCCAAGGTTCCCTTCTTCTCCATCTCCGGCTCGGACTTTGTGGAGATGTTCGTGGGCGTGGGCGCCAGCCGTGTCCGTGACCTGTTCAAAGAGGCCAGCAAAATGGCCCCCTGTATCATTTTCATCGACGAGATCGACACCATCGGCAAGAGCCGTGACAACCGCATGGGCGGCAACGACGAGCGGGAGCAGACCCTGAACCAGCTGCTGGCCGAGCTGGACGGCTTCGACCCCACCAAGGGCGTCATCGTCCTGGGGGCCACCAACCGGCCCGAGGTGCTGGACAAGGCGCTGCTGCGGCCCGGCCGCTTTGACCGGCGCATCATCGTGGACCGGCCCAACCTGGCGGGCCGTCTGGCCACCCTCCAGGTTCACACCCGGAAAATTCGGCTGGACAGCGATGTGGACCTGAACAAAATCGCCCAGGCCACCGCCGGCGCAGTGGGCGCGGACCTTGCCAACCTGGTCAACGAAGCCGCGCTGCGGGCCGTCCGCATGGGCCGCAAGGCCGTCAACCAGAACGACCTGCTGGTCTCCTTCGAGGTAGTCATCGCCGGTACCGAGAAAAAAGGCACCGTCCTCACCGAGAAGGAAAAGCGGCTCATCGCTTACCACGAGGTGGGCCACGCCCTCATCGCCGCCCAACAGAAGGACACCGAGCCGGTGTCCAAAATCACCATCGTCCCCCACACCCAGGGCGCGCTGGGCTACACCATGCAGACCCCGGAGGAGGAGAAATTCCTCAGCAGCAAGGACGAAATTTACGCCCAGCTGCGCACCCTGTTGGGTGGCCGTGCGGCGGAGGAAGTGGTGTTCAACACCGCCACCACCGGCGCCTCCAACGACATCGAGCGGGCTACCGACCTGGCCCGGAAGATGGTCACCATGTACGGCATGAGCGACAAGTTCGGCGTCATGGGCCTTGCCACCGTGCGCAGCCAGTACCTGGAAGGCACCTATGGCATGGACTGCGCTCAGGAGACCGCCGCTATGGTGGACAAGGAGATCTATAAGATTTTGAACCAGTGCTACGAGGAAGCCAAGGCCATGCTGGTGGAGAAGCGGGCTCTGCTGGATCAGATCGCCGCCTACCTGCTGAAAAAAGAGACCATCACCGGGCAGGAGATGATGGCCATCATCGAAGGCCGGGACCCCGACCTGGTGGACAACTACGGCGCAAACCCTAATTTTGGCAGCACCAACATCAAAACCAAGGGCATCGAGCCTGCCGCCAAAAAGGTGCATATGCTCAGCGAACCAGTAACGCCCCCCGCTCCGGATTCGTCGGAGGACGGTGAGCCGGTGCAGCCGGAGGACGCCCCTGACGAAGGTGCGCCGGACGAGCCGGACACCACGGTATAAGCGTCCACTGTCAACAACCATCAAAACCGGTTGGTCATTCGTTGACCAGCCGGTTTTTCTTCTTGTGAAAGGGTTTTGTCCATTCAATCGCTTTATGAAATTCTATCTTCCCTTTTTGCCGGGGCATGGTATAATAAAGTTGTCTAACATAATTTTACCGATTCGGAGGAACTGTTATGGGAGTATCATTTGAGGTTGAGGCGCTGGTCTGCCTGCTGCACCAGTGCAAACCTATCGTTATGGATCGCCGCGCGGTCCATAACGTGACGGAAAAGGGCCTTTCCAACTATGTGACAGAAGTAGACCTCCATGTGCAGGAATTTCTCTGGCGGGAGCTGCACCAGCGCTGGCCGGAGGTACAGCTGCTGTCCGAGGAACAGCCTGTTGAGGCGCTGGACTTCACCCGTCCCTGCTGGATTTTGGACCCCATCGACGGGACGGCCAACCTGATTCACGACTTCCAGGAAAGCTCCATTTCCCTGGCCCTGTGGGACGGAGAGGCACTGGCCTTTGGTGGCGTCTATAACCCCTTCACTGACGAGCTGTTTCACGCTGCCAAAGGACAGGGTGCTTATCTGAACGGCACCCCCATCCACGTCAGCAACCGCCCCGACCTAATCCACAGCCTGATGATCGTGGGCACCTGCCCGTACCACAAAGAGCGCGCCGGGGAGACCTTCGACATGATCCGCCGGGTCTTCGAGCGCAGCGAGGATATCCGCCGGGGCGGCTCCGCCGCGCTGGAGCTCTGCAAGGTGGCCTGCGGCCGGGCCGACGGCTTTGTGGAGTTTGGACTGAAACCCTGGGACTACGCCGGAGGCGCCGCCATTCTGCTGGAGGCCGGCGGCGCCGCCACCGATTTTGAGGGGTCTCCCCTGCCCATGGTCCTGTCTTCCTCCTGCGCGGCGTCCAACGGCATCATCCACGATGAGGTGCTGGAGGCGGTCAGAGGCTGAAAGCCAATTTGCAATGAGCAATGTGCAATGATAAGATTTTAGACGTGTCCGCTGTGGGAATGACGTTGAAAGCCGCCTACTGATGTTTGCTTTTGCTTCATATCCAAAGGAATCAACGAAATAAAAGGCCCGGTACAGGTTTTGAACGCCTGTACCGGGCTTTTTCTGGAAAAAGAGGAAAGATTATTCTTCTAATCCAGCTTTTTCAGTGTGCTTCGTACACGGTTGACGATGTAGGCCAGTGACAATTTGTGGTTCTTAATATCCGATTCCCGAATACTCAAAAAAACGACGCGAGGACAAGGATTTACGCTCTTCCTTTGGCACCATTCATACGCGGTGATAATGGTGTCCAACACCACGGCATAGGGGGCTTTCCCCTGATTGGTGCCCATAGCGCCTACCACAACACAGTCGATATCCTGCTCACTTGCATACCGAAACAAATCAATAACAGTTTTTCGACCATCTTCAACATACACCAAGTCGTCCCTATTTTCTTCGTTGACAATCTCTGTTGCGTGTTTTGAATTTGCGACCAGCAACAGTTGAACATCCATCGGAATAGCTGTCTTATGCTCCAGCTCCTTGGATAAGTCGATCGACAGGCAGTCGCCATACGCCAGAATCTCTTTCCTCGTCTGCGGTACCAACAGCAGACGTACATCCATCTGAATCCCCATCTGAGATTCCAGTTGCTCAGATAAGTCGAGGGACAGAGCCTTTTTTGATGGAACTGCAGCATCGATTCCCTTCTGTATCGCATCGTCAGAAATCCCGTACCTGTCTTTCAGAAGCTTCAGCACACCAGACAAAATGCCTCTCGTAGAAGAAGACTTCATCCGGGCGGTACGGTCCATCCCCATTGCAAAGGCTATTTTATTCACACCTTTTGCTTTTAACTTTTTCAACAGTTTGTCAGAGCCGAGGATTTTCTGCATGTTTTCTGCATAGCCGCCTATGGACAGGTAAAAAGCGCGACCGCCTTTTTTGTAGAGCTCTATCACTCCCTGTTTGCGAAAGAAGGCGATGAAGTTGCTTAGAAAGGGGTAACCAAAGAGAACAACTGAGATACCCAAACAAGCAAGAATAACCACAAGACACCAATAACGAAACTTAGGAATCCACTCAGAAAAATAAGCGCATAAGCCCAGCACGACGCCTATGGCAGACCATAACCTTCCCAAGCGCGGGAAAGCGCGAGACCATGCGATAGCACCAGCCTGTTTCAACGCGAAAACAAAAGATATGCGGTCATTTCCCCTCTCGTTCATTCTTCCAGCCGCCTTTCTCCCTTCTCTCATGGCTTGTCAAATGGAAAACTACAGATTTTTATAGCTTATTTACCCCTAAACAGCCGGTTGTCGCTTTACAGCCGGGCCACGCCGGACTCCCGCGCCGCCTGCGCCACGGCAGCGGCCACGGCGGGGCGCACCGCCTCGTCGAAGGCGTAGGGCAGGATATAGTCGGGGCTGAGCTTATTCTCCGGCACCAGAGAGGCCAGGGCTTCGGCGGCGGCGATCTTCATGGCGTCGTTAATGTCTGAGGCCCGCACGTCGAAAGTCCCCCGGAAGATGCCAGGGAAAGCCAGCACGTGGTTGATCTGGTTGGGGAAGTCGCTGCGGC
>JAJQAS010000121.1 GCA_021203685.1 Clostridiales bacterium
TATTGAAGCTTTTCGCGGATGTGTTCAACTTGCACTTGCAATTTTCGTATTTTTTAGCAGTAGCTATTTTAGCACAACGTATTGGAAAAAGGAACACCCATCTTACGAATTTACAGGAATTTTAATTATAAGCTGTTAGCTATTAGCCGTTAGCCGTTAGTCAGGCGCTGCCAGTCTAAAGCGAACAGCCAAAAAGGAAAGCTGAGAACAAAACCACCCGTTTGTAAAGAAATGCGAGCGGTAAGCGCAGCACACAATGCCAGGAACCACAAAGCGAAAAGCTAAGAGCGAAAAGTCGATCGCTGAAATTGCACATTGCACATTGCTAATTGCTAATTGTCAATCCCCCCGGCTGCACTTTTCCGCGTCGATGGCCAGCACCACCATCAGGGCGTGAAGGGCGTCCTCCGGGTCGGCCACGTCGATGACGTAGGTGTCCGTCAGGTGGAACAGCTCTTTGGAGACGGTGGCCACCTGTCGCCCGTCCCGGTCCCAGATGCGGTAATCCCACTCGAACACCTCGCCCTGGACGGTCCAGCCGTTGAAGTCCAACTCGAACCGGGGCCGCAGGAAGGTCAGCTCCTTGCGGAAGGAGCCCAGGTAATTCCCTGCCTCGTACAGCTCAAACCGGGGGAGCAGGGACATCACCCTCTCCCGCACAGTGCCCACATGGACGCCGTTTTGGTCCAGAATGTGCAGACAGTGGCCCCAGCTCAACTGACCCTCCACGGTGAAAACCGACTCCCCCGCCTCGTCGTAGATGTCGTAGCTGTCGAACCAGGAAAAAAGCCGCTGTCGGAAAAGGAGCTTCATGGTGGTTGCCTCCCCCGGATGAAATTTCCTTCATGACCGGGGCCGAATGGTACGATGGCCCCGGTCAATCTTGCCGCACAAACCAAAGGCTTGTATTGCACCCTGATTATAACCCTTCCCGAAGGAATCTGCAAGTATTCCGTCAAACATTTTGCAACTTTTTTAATAAAAGAACAAAACAAAAATGGAGTGGAAGTGACCGCCAGCTTTTCCCTGCATAAAACGACCGGTTCCGCTGAAAATAGATGTAAGCTGTTAGTCATTAGCTGTTAGCTGTTAGTAAGGTGCTGCAAACCCGAAGCGCAGAGATGAAAAGGCAACGACGCCAAGCCAAAAGCTAAGAGCTAAGAGCTAATCGCTCAGTGAAGCCGTTCGCAAAAGAATTCGTCCCATAAAATCACAGTTGAAGCACCGAAGGAGAAACACCCATGAAAGAACCGTTGAGCCGCCGGGGACGGGTCCGCACCCTGACCTTTCTCGCCGCCGCCTTTGTCATTCTGTGCGGCATCGCCATCAGCCTCGCCGCCCAAAACCTTCACTACCGCCGGGCTACTGCCATGAGCTACGCCCGGGCCTTTTCTCAGCTGACCGACAGCGTGGACAAGCTGGACGCCGCCCTGGAGAAAAGCGTCTACGTCACCTCCGCCAACATGATCTCCGCCCTCTGTACCGAGATTTACGGGGAGGCCCTGACCGCGCAGCAGGCCATTGGCGAGCTGCCTTACGGCAACGTGGAGCTGGAGCAGACCGCCGCCTTTGTGACAAAAGTGGGGGATTACGCCCAGGCCCTGTCCAGGTCCGCCGCCCAGCGGGGCGGCTACAGCGATGAGGAGCTGGAGAATGTCAAACAGCTTTCTCAGGCGGCGTCTACCCTGTCCGGCCAGCTGGACGAGCTGGAGGCCCAGCTCAACGACGGCACCCTGGAACTGGACGATGTGGCGGCGGTGGAGGAGCGGCTTTCCCGCCTGACCGAGGACGGGGACGTGCTGGCGGGCAGCAGCTACGAGAGCGTAGAGAGCGACTTCCCGGCGCTGCCCACGCTGATTTATGACGGGCCATTTTCCGAACATTTGCAGTCCAGAGAGGCAACCATGTTAAAGGACGAGGACACGCTTACCATGGAGGAGGCCAGAGACAAGGCCGCCGACCTGTTGGGGCTGGAGGCTGACGCCCTCACCGACGGGCGGGAAGTCAATGGGGAGCTGCCCTGCTACGCCTTCGCCTACACCCAGGACGGGGAGGACTGCACCGTCTCCGTCACCCAACAGGGAGGTCATCTCCTGTCCCTCAGCAGCCAGCGGGCCATCGGGGCCGAGACGCTGACTTATGACGAGGCGGTGGAAAAGGCGAAGGACTTCCTGACCGCCCACGGCGTGGACGATATGGCCGAGAGCTACTTTATCGACCAGGGCAACCGGCTGACCATCAACTTTGCCGCCGAGCAGGACGGCGTGGTCTGTTATCCCGATTTAATTAAGGTAGAGGTAGCCATGGACACCGGGGAGATCGTGGGCTATGAGGCGGCGGGGTACCTGATGAACCACACCCAACGCAGTTCCCTCCAGCCCTGGGTCTCCGCCGGGGACGCCCAGGAGCAGGTCTCCGGCGAGCTGACCGTCCTCTCCCGGCAGCTGGCCCTCATCCCCACCGAGGGAGAAAACGAGGTGCTGTGCTGGGAGTTCAAATGTGAAAACGGGGACGGCAAGCATTATATCGTCTATATCAACGCCAAAACCGGGGAGGAACAGCAGATTTTGATTTTGCTGGAAGACGAAAGCGGCACACTGACCCTCTGAAAAACAAACGGGGCGCAGACGTCGGTCTGCGCCCCTGCGAACTATGGTGATAATTAGCAATTAGCAATGTGCAATTATGGAGAAACCGAAGGCTGGCGGCTTCTTAGAGCGGCATCGTTTTCCACCGGCATTTCCACATAATAACCACGGCTGCAAACCTGTTAATTGCAAATTGCTCATTGCACATTGCACATTAAAAAAACATCCCCCTGGGAAGTGGACCTCATGGTGGACGATAAGAGATTTGAACTCCTGACCCTTCGCACGTCAAGCGAATGCTCTAGCCAGCTGAGCTAATCGTCCGGATTTTACTGCCGTATTCCCAACGTATGATATTATACTGGCCCCGCCGGGAAAAGTCAAGCACAATTTCAGGAAAATCGCAAAACGTTCTCTTCCCGGCAGGGGCGGAGTGGGGATAATACGGCAAAATAATTTCCATAAGTCTTTTAAGATGGTGCTTTTTTTACTTTTCCTCTTTACTTTCTCCGGCTTTTTGTTATAATTATACTCGGAACAAAGTTAGGGTTTGGCCTTTCCGGCGTACTTTTCTGTGACGACAGATGTTGCTGACGAAAGGACAACGACAAAAAAGCAACCGCGAAAGAAAAAATGGAGGTGTAACGTTATGCGAGTTCAATTCACTGAAACCGTATTGCGTGATGCAAACCAGTCCCTGATGGCTACCCGCCTTCCTTATTCTGATTACGAGCCGATCCTCTCCACCATGGACAAGGCCGGCTATTATTCGGTGGAATGCTGGGGCGGCGCCACATTTGACTCCTGCCTGCGTTACCTGGGCGAAGATCCCTGGGAGCGCCTGCGGGGCATCCGCAAGAATATGCCCAACACCAAGCTGCAAATGCTGCTGCGGGGCCAGAACCTGCTGGGCTACAAGCACTACCACGACGATGTGGTGGAGAAGTTCGTCGAGCTGTCCATCAAGAACGGCATCGACATCCTGCGCATCTTCGACGCGCTGAACGACTTCCGCAACCTGGGCACCGCCCTGGACGCCACCAAAAAGTACGCCACCGCCAACACCGTGGCCTCCGGCTGTATCTCCTACACCCAGTCCCCCGTCCACACGGTGGAGAAGTATGTGGAGATGTGCAAGGAGCTGCAAAAGATGGGCTTCGACACCATCTGCCTGAAGGACATGGCCGGCACCATGAGCCCCTATGAGGCCGAACACCTCATCAAGGGCATCAAGGACGCCGTGGGCGACATGCCCCTGATCCTCCACACCCACTGCACCACCGGCATGGCCTACCAGACCGTCACCAAGGCGGTGGAGTCCGGCATCGACGTCATCGACACCGCCACCTCCTGCTTCTCCAACGGCACCTCTCAGCCCGCCACCGAGACCATGTTCTATGCCCTGTCTCAGTACGGCATCGAGACCGGCCTGAACGAGAAGGTCATCAACGAGGTCAACGACTTCTTCAAGCCCGTCAAGCAGAAGTACATCGACAACGGCCTCCTGAACCCCAAGAGCATGGCCACCGACGCTCAGGCCTTGGTCTACAAGGTCCCCGGCGGAATGCTGTCCAACATGATCGCCAACCTGACCGACATGGACGCTATGGACAAGTTCGACGACGCTCTGGCTGAGATCCCCGCCGTCCGGGCCGACATGGGCTATCCTCCTCTGGTCACTCCTCTGTCCCAGATGGTGGGCAACCAGGCCGTCACCAACGTGCTGGTGGGTGAGCGGTATAAGAACATCTCCAACGAGGTGAAGAACTACTTCAAGGGCGAGTACGGCATCGCTCCCGCCCCCGTGAATCCCGACCTGGCCAAGAAGATTTTGGGCGAGGACGGCCAGCCCATCGACTGCCGCATCGAGGACGCCAAGCGCACCGGCGAGGACTTCGAGCAGGCCAAAAAGGACCTGGGCGACCTGGCCCGCAGCGAAGAGGACATCATGAGCTACATCTGCTTCCCCAAGCAGGCCAAGGACTACTTCGAGGCCCGCAAGGAGAAGGAAGAACGTACCTGCAAGTACACCATGGAAACCCTCGACGAAGAATAAACGCAGGAGGTATATTCTATGGAAGAAGTAACAATTCTGGAAGGATTGGGCATCACCGTACTGGGCATGGCCGTTGTGTTCGGCGTGCTGGTGCTGCTGATGATCATCATCACTGTGGAGAGCAAGGTCATCGCCAGCATTGAGAACAAGGGCAAGGCCACCGCCGTTTCCAACGCTGTCCCCGAAG
>JAJQAS010000153.1 GCA_021203685.1 Clostridiales bacterium
AGAAAATCACCTTCACCTTTGACCTGACCAGCTGCACCTTCTGCTCCATGTGCGCGGACTTCTGCTCCCGCCATGCCATCACCCTGACGGACGACTATATGATAGTCGGCACCCAGCCGGAGGACTTTCTGGTGACAGGCACCTTCGTCAAGAAGGCGCCGCCTCCCAAGCCCAAGTTCACACCAGAGCAGATCGCCGCGATGAAAGCCAAGGCCGAGGCGGCAAAAGCGGCCAAAGCCGCCGCTGGCGGCGACGCGCCCAAGCCCAAGCTGACGCCGGAGGAGATCGCCGAGCGAAAGGCCAAGGCGGAGGCCGCAAAGGCCGCCAAAGCCGCCGCCGCTTCACAGGGGGAGTGCTGACCATGTGTTTGGCGATTCCCATGCGCCTGACGGAGCTGGACGGCAACGACGCCGTGGCCGAAGTGGACGGGGTCAAACGGAAAATTCGCGTGGACTTCATCCGGGAACCCAAAGTGGGCGATTACGTCATCGCCCACGCGGGCTTCGCCATCGAGCGGCTGGGCGAGCAGCAGGCGCTGGACAACCTGGAGGCCATTCGGGAGGTCGCTGATGCTCTCTGAGGCCGCCTTTGCCCGGCTGCCGGAGGGAAAAAAGCTGCTCCAGGGCATCCAGTCCATGGAGCTGCCCGGCCCTGTCTGCCTGATGGAGGTCTGCGGCACCCACACCATGGCGATTGCCAAAGCGGGGCTGCGGCAGCTGCTGCCAGCGGGCGTGGAGCTGCGCTCCGGGCCGGGCTGCCCGGTGTGCGTCACCCCGGCGGGGGTGATGGACGGGGTGCTGGCCCTCAGCGAAACACCGGGGCTGATTCTGACCACCTACGGCGACTTGATGCGCGTTCCCGGCTCCACGCCGGGAGACGACCTCCAGCGCCGCCGGGCCATGGGCGCGGATGTGCGCTGGGTCTACTCCCCCATGGACGCGCTGGAGCTGGCCCAGGCGGAGCCGGACAAAGAGGTAGTGTTCCTGGGCGTGGGCTTCGAGACCACCGCGCCGGGCACCGCTCTGGCGGTGCTGGAGGCCCAGCGGCGGAACGTTAAGAACTTTTCCCTCCTGTGCCTGCTGAAACGAACGGAACCGGCTCTCCACGCTCTGATCAACCGCCCGGACTTCCGGGTGAACGGCTTCCTCTGCCCCGGCCACGTGGCCGCTATCACGGGGGCGGAGGCGTTTCGGTTTTTGCCGGAGGAATACGGTCTCCCGGCTGTGGTCTCCGGCTTCGAGACCGGCGACCTGCTGGCGGCGATTTACGCTCTGCTGGCGCAAATCCGGGACTGTTCTCCCCGTCTGGAGAACGAATACACCCGCGTGGTGTCCCCCCAAGGCAACCCGGCGGCGCTGGCCCTGATGGAACAGGTGCTGGAACCGGTGGACAGCGTCTGGCGGGGGCTGGGGGAAATTCCCGAAAGCGGCCTGGGGCTGCGGAAGGAATTTCGGGCCTTCGACGCGGCGGAGCGGTTTGGATTCCGCCCCAGCCAGCGGGTGGAGAACACTGGCTGCCGCTGTGGAGCTATTATCTGCGGCCAACTGAACCCCCAGGACTGCCCCCTGTTCGGCACAGCCTGTCAGCCGGAGCATCCCGTGGGGCCGTGTATGGTGTCCTCCGAGGGGGCCTGCGCGGCCGCGTATAAGTATCAGGGGGTAGAACTGTGAACGAGGAAATCATCACCCTGGACCACGGCGGCGGCGGTCAGCGCACCGCCCAGCTCATCGAGGAACTGCTGCTGCCCGCCTACGGCAACCCGGCGCTGAACGCTCTGGGAGACGGGGCGGTGCTGGATTTGGAAGGCCCGCTGGCCTTCTCCACCGACAGCTTTGTGGTCAGCCCGCTCTTTTTTCCCGGCGGGGACATCGGCAAGCTGGCGGTCTGCGGCACCGTCAACGACCTGGCCATGTGCGGCAGCGTCCCCAAATACCTGAGCCTGTCGATGGTGCTGGAGGAGGGCTTGCCCCTGGCGGATTTGCGGAAAATCGTCGCCTCTGTGGCGGAGACCGCGAAACGTGCCGGGGTGCAGATCGTCACCGGCGACACCAAGGTGGTGGAGCGGGGCAAGGGCGACGGCGTGTATCTGAACACCGCCGGCATCGGCGTCCTGCGCTGGCCGGGGCTGACCCCCGACGCCATCCGTCCGGGAGACGCAGTCCTCCTCTCCGGCGCCATGGGCGACCACGGCGTCACCGTCATGCTGGCCCGCAGCGGGTTACTGGAGGGCAGCGCCCTCCGCTCCGACTGCCAGCCCCTGCACCGGCTGGCCCAGGCCGCGCTGGACTGCGGCGGCGTCCGGGTGCTGCGGGACCCCACGAGAGGCGGCGTCGCCACCACCCTCAACGAGTTCACCGAGAACCGCCCCTTCTCCATCTGCCTGGAGGAGGACACGCTGCCCGTCAGCGCAACCGTACAGGCGGCCTGCGATCTGCTGGGGCTGGACCCCCTCTATTGCGCCAACGAGGGCAAACTGCTGGCCGTTGTCGCGCCGGAGAAAGCCGGGGCGGTGCTTGCCGCACTGAAAGCCACCCCCGGCGGCGAGGACGCGGCGGTCATCGGGCATGTCTCGGAGCGGCACCCGGGCCGGGTGCTGCTGCGCACCGGACTGGGCGGCAGCCGTATCCTGACCCGGCTCAGCGGGACGCAGCTCCCCCGTATTTGTTGATGATGAGCTGTTAGCTGTTAGCCATTAGCTATTAAGCGAACAGCGCAAAACATCAGTTTGTTGTGAGCGGTTTGTTTTGTGTGGCGAACACAAAGCGTAGAACGAATCGTTAAGCACTGCCAAGCTAAAAGCTAAAAACTAAGAGCTAAGAGCTAAACGTTAAAACACCGAAAGGCGGCGTCGTTATGCAGACCAACAAGAAAATTTCCATCACAAAGGACGAAATTGTCCCCACCGCCCAGGCCATGCGGGAGGCGGGCCATGTGCTGGTGATGATTCACGGTCACCGGGACAAATCCGGCCAGCCGGTCATCAGCTACCACTACGACAACGGCCCGGAGACGGTGGGCTACGAGGTGACGGGCGAGGAGGAGGTCCCCTCCATCGCGCCCATCTATGACGCCGCCGCCGAGTGGCCGGAGCGGGAGATCAACGAGCTGCTGGGCTTCACCTTCACCGGGTTGGACACCAGCGAGCGGCTGTTCCTGCCGGACAACATGCTGGACGGCAAGGGGCAGATCATCGTCACCCCCATCAATGTGCTGAAAGAGAAAAACGGCCTGCTGTAAGCGGGCGGCAAAAAGGCGGGACCCCGCGAAGGGGACCCGCCCTTTTTTATGGTTCAATTGTGAAACCCTCGGTACGTAACCGTCACTCTGCCGTTTTCAAAGCTCCGGACGGAGGCCGTTTGCTCACCGCAAAAACTGGCGGAAAAACCCGCACTCCTCCTGGTTGCAGAGCTGGGCGTCGGCAGAGCGGACATTGAGGTGGAACACATGGCCCAACGGCTCCCGCCCGGCGTCGCCGTAAAAGCGGTAAACGAAGGGCACGCTCTTTTCCAGCAGCATCTGCGCCAGTGGCCCCGCCTGGGGGCGCAGGAAGTCGCCGGTGGCGGTCATCACGAAGGTCGGCGGGAAGGCCGGGGTCACGGCGTCCAGTACGGAGAGGCGGGCCAGTTCTTCCTCTGTCCCCTTGCCCGGCAGTAGGTCCCCCATGAGGGCGCGGGTCAGCTCCGCCAGGTCGTCCTCTTGAACTGCGCGCAGCTCGTACTCCCCGCAGTTCAGCGCCACCGCGCTGGGCGCAAAGCCAGCCGGCGTTGTGAAGGAGGTTTCCGCTGTGTATGCGGGGTTTGTGCACAGGTTGCAGTACATTCCCAGGTAATGGGCCCCGGCTGAATCCCCCACCGCGAATATATTTTCCGGGTCAAATCCGTACTGCTCCGCGTTTTCCAGCACCCAGGAAAAAACCAGGTTCGTGTCCTCCAGCGCGGAGGGATACAGAAACTCCGGGGCCAGGCGATAGGTGAAGTTGACCACCGCAAATCCCCTTTGGGCCAGGCTCATGCAATAATATTGATAGACTTCCTTGTTGCCGTAGACCCAGCCTCCGCCGTGGACGCTAACAATGACCGGAAGGACCTCTCCCTCGGCGGCCCTGGGCCGGTAGACGTCCAGCGCCTGCCACGCCGGGTCGCTGCCGTACAGAATATCGTCATACCGCAGGACATCCTCAGGGGTGGTCAGCCCGCAGTCCCGGGCGGCGTCGCCGTCGCCAAAATTTTTCCGCAGAGCGTCACTGGCTTGTGACATCGTTCATCCCTCCTGTTTGTTTTTCTGTTGCGTCAACGATTCCAAGGCCGTCACTCATAGCGGTCGGACTTCAAAATCACCCGCACAATGTTCGTGATGCACCCGCGCAGCTCCTCCAGCTTCAAACTGCCGTCCTGCAGGGAGGTGCGGAGGTTTTCGTGGTCCTTGACGCTGCCCGGCATGATGAGGTCGTTTCCGGCCCGCATACAGCCCGCCGCCGTGCAGTCCGGTCCCTGCTCCGTGGTGGTCCAGTCGGTCATGATGAGTCCGTCGAAACCAAACTCCTTCCGCGCCACCCGGGTGCAGGTGTCGTAGCAGTTGGCGGCGTGGACGCCGTTGATGAGGTTATAGCTGGTCATAATGGCGAAGGGGTGGGATTCCCGGATGGCGATGCCAAACCCACGCAGATAAATTTCGCGCAGGGCCCGCTCGGACAGGATGCTGTCAGACCCCATCCGGTTGTCCTCCTGGGTGTTGCAGGCGAAGTGCTTGATGGTGGTGCCGCAGCCG
>JAJQAS010000272.1 GCA_021203685.1 Clostridiales bacterium
GCACCACCCATGCCGACTACTTCTACGGCCCCATCCCCTGCGCCCGGAACCTGACCCCCGAGGAGATCGAGGAGGACTACGAGACCAACACCGGCAACGTCATCGTGGAGACCTTCAAGGCCCGCAACATCAACCCCGCCTATGTCCCGGCGGTCATCTGCCGCAACCACGGCCCCTTCACCTGGGGCAAGGACGCCGCCCAGGCCGTCTACCACTCCGTGGTGCTGGAGGAAGTGGCCAGGATGAGCATGTTCACCGAGATGATCAACCCCAAGGTGGGTCCCGCCCCTCAGTGCATCCAGGACAAGCACTTTATGCGTAAGCATGGCCCCAACGCCTACTACGGCCAGGCTAAGAAATAAGGAGGTTCACCCAACATGACTTCTGCTGAAAAGAAAGCTCTGAAGCTGACTGCCGTCAGCGTGCGGGAAGGTGTTCTCACCAGCACCCACGGCGCCAAGGCCGGTCACCCCGGCGGCAGCCTCTCCGCCGCCGATGTGTTCACCTATCTGTATTTCAAGGAAATGCGCATCGACCCCAAGGACCCCAAGAACCCTGACCGGGACCGCTTCGTCCTCTCCAAGGGTCACACCGCTCCCGGCCTGTACAGCGCGCTGGCGCTGCGGGGCTACTTCCCCGTGGAGGACCTGCCCACCCTGCGGCACATCGACTCCTACCTCCAGGGCCACCCCAACATGAACACCGTTCCCGGCGTGGATATGTCCACCGGCTCTCTGGGCCAGGGACTCTCTGCCGCCGCGGGCATGGCCAAGGGCGCCAAGTACCTGGGCAAGGACATCAACGTCTACTCCCTGCTGGGCGACGGCGAGCTGGCCGAGGGCCAGATCTGGGAGGCCACCATGTTCGCCGCCCACTATAAGCTGGACAACCTCTGCATCATCGTGGACCTGAACGGTTTGCAGATCGACGGCCGCACCTGCGACGTCATGAACACCGCTCCCGTGGACGAGAAGTTTGCCTCCTTTGGCTGCGACGTGGTGAAGATCAACGGCCACTGCTTCGACGACATCGAGCGCGCTTTTGACAAGTTCCACGCCAACAAGGGCACCGGCAAGCCCACCGCGATCCTGATGAAGACCACCAAGGGCAAGGGCGTCTCCTATATGGAGGACAAGGCCGGCTGGCACGGCAAGGCCCCCAACGACGCAGAGTACGCACAGGGCATGGCCGAACTGGAAGCCGCCCGCAAGGAAATCGAGGAGGCGTAAATCATGGCTGATATCAAGAAAGTCGCTACCCGTGACAGCTACGGCAACGCCCTGAAAGAGCTGGGCGCCACCGCGGAGAACCTGGTCGTGCTGGACGCCGACCTGGCCGGTGCTACCAAGACCGGCATTTTCCAGAAAGCATATCCTGACCGTCATTTCGACTGCGGCATCGCCGAGGCCAACATGATCGACGTGGCCGCGGGCCTGTCCACCATGGGCCTGGTCCCCTTTGCCTCCACCTTCGCCATGTTCGCCGCAGGCCGCGCCTATGAGCAGGTCCGCAATACCATCGGCTATCCCCACCTGAACGTGAAGATCGGCGCCACCCACGGCGGCATCTCCGTGGGTGAGGACGGCGCTTCCCACCAGTGCTGCGAGGACTTCGCCCTCATGCGCACCATCCCCGGCATGACTGTTATGTGCCCCTCCGACGATGTGGAGGCCAAGGCCATGGTCAAGGCCGCCTATGAGATGACCGGCCCCGTCTATATGCGCTTTGGCCGGGCCGCCACCCCCGTGTTCCACGAGGAAGGCTTTGAGTTCCAGATCGGCAAGGCCGAGGTCCTCCAGGACGGCACCGACGTAGCCATCATCGCCACCGGCATCATGGTCCCCGAGGCCATCGAGGCGGGCAAGGCGCTGGCCGCAGAGGGCATCTCCGCCCGGGTCATCAACATGGCCACCATCAAGCCTCTGGACGAGGCGTGTGTGCTGGCCGCCGCCAAAGAGTGCGGCAAGATCGTCACCGTCGAGGAGCACAGCATCATCGGCGGCCTGGGCGAGGCTGTGTGCGGCGTGCTCTCCGAGCAGTGCCCCACCCCCGTCAAGCGCATCGGCGTCAACGACGAGTTCGGCCACTCCGGCCCCGCCGCCGCCCTGCTGAAAGCCTTCGGCCTCTGCGCGGACAACATCGTGGCCCAGGCCAAGGCCCTGCTGGGCAAGTAAGGTTCCATTATACCGTTTTATCCCCCTCCGCCCTTTTTGGGGAGGGGGATATTTTTCAAATCGCCTGAAAGAAAGAGGAGGAGGCTCCCCATGACAAAAGTTAGCCCTTCCGTCCTGTCGGCGGACTTCGCCCGGCTGGGCGCGGACTGCAAAGAGGTTTTGGACGCAGGCGCGGACATGATCCACTTCGACGTGATGGACGGTCATTTTGTGGACAACCTGAGCTTCGGCCTGCCGGTGCTGGAGGGCCTGCGGAAGGCCCTGCCCGACGCCTATTTTGACGTGCACCTGATGATCACCAACCCCCTGGCCTATGTCAAGGAGTTTGTGGACGCGGGCGCCAACTGCATCACCTTCCACATCGAGGCCAGCGACAACATCCGGGCCACCATCGCCGCCATCCGGGCCTTCGGCTGCGGGGCGGGGCTGGCCATCAATCCCAACACCCCCGCCGAGACAGTGTTCCCCTATCTGGACGGGCTTTCCCTGGTGCTGGTGATGGGCGTGACCCCCGGCCATGGCGGGCAGCCCTTCCGCACTACTTCGCTGGAAAAGCTGCGCCGGCTCCGGGCCGAGTGTGAGCGCCGGGGACTGGACCCCATTCTCTCCGTGGACGGCGGCGTCAAGGCCGCCACCACCGGCCCCCAGTGCGTGGAGGCCGGGGCCACCATGCTGGTGGCGGGCAGCGCCATCTTCGACGCGCCGGACAAGGCGGCGGCGGTGCAGGCGTTCAAAGCGCTGTGATTGCTGCGTAGACTGCTGAAAAAAGCGGGGCCACGATGGAGCAAATCGCTTCACCGTGGCCCTGTTTGTTTTTCTGTTTTGGACAGTGCGTGACAACGAGCCAGCAGCCAATAGCTAACAGCTCATACAGCTTTTACAGCTGGAAGGGTACCACATCCCGCACCGCGTCCGCGGGGGAGATGCGCCGGTCGTCGTGGTCGATGTCGATGAGTTGGTACCGGTCGTTGCCCATGCCCAGCTCCTTCATATAGCTGAGCTGGCGCAGGCCGTGGCGGCTCTCCATGCGCTCCACCAGGTCCTTGTGCTGGTGGGATTTCATGGCGTAGACCATGTCCACAGATGCCTGGTCAACAGCTAAAATGTCGGCAGAAGCCACAATGCCCACGTTGGGGGTCACCACCGGCAGAGCTTCGCAGCCCTCGCAGTCGCAGGACACGGACATATTCCGCAGCACGTTGATATAGACGATGCGCTGGCCAAAGTAGTCCGCCACGGATTTGGCGGACTCTGTCATCCGCTCCATAAACTCCTCTTTGGAGATATCCCACATATTGGGGGAGTTGGGAGAAGTGTGGATCATGCCCTTGCCGATGCGCCCATCGGCGCACCCGATGCCGATGTTTTTGCCGGAGCCGCCGAAGCCACCCATGGTGTGGCCCTTGAAGTGGGTCAGCACCAGCAGCGAGTCGTAGTTGACCAAATGTCCGCCCACGGACATCTCCGTGAACCACTTTCCGTCCTTCACCGGCAGCATGGTGGTGCCTTCCTCGTCCAGGATATCCACCGGGCAGAAGGTCCAGCCGTTGACCTGTAAGGTCTCCCGGTGCAGGTCGGTGGTGTACCGGTCGCCTACATAATAGGTGTTGGTCTCCACGATGGACGCGCCGGGGAGCTTATCCGCCATCAGCTGCTTCACCCAGGGGCGGGGGATGATGTTGGGGCCGTTTTTCTCGCCGGTGTGGAGCTTGACGGCGATCTTGCCGGTGAGGGGTGCGCCCACCCGGTCGAAGATGGCCTCCAGCCCGTCGGCGGACAGGTCAGAGGTGAAATACACGGTGGATTCCGCGCCGGTGCGGTCAGCGTAGGGGACGTAGCGCTCGCCGCCGGTGCCGGGGATACGAATTTTTTTCATGCTGCAAACCTTCCTTCCTGGTAAGTTGTTTTGGAACTATCCTTATTATACTTCCGTTTGCCGGTTCTGTAAACGGCAAATTTCAGCGATAGCAAACCCCCGGCACAGGGCCGGGGGTCGTTGTATGTATCCTGCTTTTTGGAAGTCAGCCCAGCTTTTCCTCCAGCCGGGTGCGGATGGCCTTCAAAAAGTCCATGCTGTTGACCTTCTGGGCGGGGACATCGCCTTCCCACAGGCCCACCAGGTCGCCGGTCATCACGCCGGACTCGATGGTCTCGATGACGGCGGCGTCCAGCTTGTCGGCGAAGGCTTGCAGGTCGGCCAGGCCGTCCAGCTCGCCCCGTTTGCGCAGCGCGCCAGTCCAGGCGAAGATGGTGGCTACCGGGTTGGTGGAGGTCTCCTCGCCCTTCAGGTATTTGTAGTAGTGGCGGGTGACGGTGCCGTGGGCGGCCTCGTACTCATAATTCCCGTCAGGGGAGACCAGCACGGAGGTCATCATGGCCAGAGAGCCGAAGGCGGTGGAGACCATGTCACTCATCACGTCGCCGTCGTAGTTTTTCAGCGCCCAGATGAAGCCGCCTTTGGAGCGGATGACCCGGGCCACCGCGTCGTCGATGAGGGTGTAGAAGTATTCCAGCCCCAGAGCCTCGAACTGCTCCTTATACTCCGTCTCGTAGATCTCCGCGAAGATGTCCTTAAAGGTGTGGTCGTACTTTTTGGAGATGGTGTCCTTGGTGGAGAACCACAGATCCTGTTTGGTGCCGATGGCGTACTGGAAGCAGGAGCGGGCGAAGGACTTGATGGAGCTGTCCTTGTTGTAGAGGCCCTGCACCACGCCGGGGCACTCGAAGTCGTAGACGGTCTGGTTCATCTGCACGTCGCCGGTGGTGGAGACAAAGCTCAGGGTGGCCTTGCCCTTGCAGGGGATGCGCATTTCGGTGTCTTTATACACGTCGCCGTAGGCGTGACGGGCGATGGTGATGGGCATTTGCCAGTTCTTCACCACGGGGTTGATGCCCTTGACCATGATGGGGGCGCGGAACACGGTGCCGTCCAGGATGGAGCGGATGGTGCCGTTGGGACTTTTCCACATGGTAGAGAGGTTGTACTCCTCCACCCGCTGGGCGTTGGGGGTGATGGTGGCGCACTTGACGGCCACGCCGTACTTCTTGTTGGCGTTGGCGGCGTCCACCGTGATCTGGTCTTTGGTCTCCTCCCGTTTGACCAGACCCAGGTCGTAGTACTCCGTGTTCAGGTCCACAAAGGGGAGCAGAAGCTCGTCCTTGATCTGCTGCCAGAGGATGCGGGTCATCTCGTCGCCGTCCATCTCCACCAGGGGGGTGGTCATTTTGATTTTTTCCATGTCACACGCCTCAATTCACTTTGGGATTTTATGGTAATCGAAAAAACAGGACCAGTGACCACTGATCCCCATTGACGTAGTCCAGTATACACGATAACGGCGGAAAATGCAATGCAAAATGACACAATATGCAAGAAAAATTCTCCGCCGTCTTTGTTCAGTTGCGATAGCGGGGGATTTTCGCACTTTTTCCCCGGTGAACTGGCGGTGATGCAAAACCAAACCGAAATTCCTTCAAAAAAGGGAGAAAAAGAAGGGAGGCGGCACAGGGCCGCCTCCCTTTTGCTTTAACGATTCATTTCACCCGGCTATGCACTGGAAACCCCTCCGCCGTCAAGTGGGGATAGTGCTTGTTGTCTGGTGTTGGTTTTGCTCTCAGTTGCCTTTTTCGCTGTTCGCTTTTAGACAGGCAGTACCTGACTAACAGCTAACGGCTAACAGCTCATCCGCACGGCTGATTCAAGGGACAACCATACCTTATTTTTCGTTGTCCCAGTTCATGCGGCCGAACAGCTTCGCGGCCTGCAAAATTTCCGCTTGCAGCGCCGGTGTCAGCTCCGGCCAGGTGACCCGCCAGCGCCAGTTGATGCCGATGGTGGAGGGCTTGTTGATGCGGCAGCGGTTGTCGTACCCCAGATAGTCCTGCAAGGGGACGATGCAGGTGGCGGCGGCGGAGCGCAGCACAAAGCCCAGCAGGGAGCGGTACAGCTCCTCTTTGGGGGTGGCTTGGTCGCAGAGGTACCGCCGGGCCAGCGCCCGCTCCTCCTCCCGGATGCTGTCGAACCAGCCCACAAGGGTCTCGTTGTCGTGGGTGCCGGTGTAGGCCACGCAGTTTTCGATGTAGTTGTGGGGCAGGTAGTCGTTGGCGGAGCCGGAGTCCCGGGAGTCGAAGGCGAACTCCAGCACCTTCATGCCGGGGAAGCCGCTGTCTCGCACCAGCTGGCGCACCGAGTCGGTCACATAGCCCAGATCCTCCGCGATGACCTGGTGCCTGCCCAGCCGCCGCTCCATGGTGCGGAACAGGTCCAGACCGGGGCCTTTTTCCCAGTGGCCGTTGCAGGCGGTGGTCTCCCCGTAGGGGATGGAAAAGTATTCGTCGAACCCCCGGAAGTGGTCGATGCGCACCACGTCATACATCTGGAAGCAGAACCACAGGCGGCTCATCCACCAGTCGTAGTCGGTCTGTTTGTGGTAGTCCCAGCGGTAGAGGGGGTTGCCCCACAGCTGCCCGGTGGCGGAGAAGCCGTCCGGCGGGCAGCCCGCCACGGCTACGGGGGTGTTGTCGCCGCGGAGCTGGAACAGCTCCGGGTGGGCCCAGGCGTCGGCGCTGTCCATGGCCACATAGATGGGGATGTCCCCGATGATTTGGATGTGCCTGCCGTTGGCGTAGGCTTTCAGGGCTTTCCACTGTTTGAAAAACAGGTATTGCAGATACTGCTGGAACTCGATGTCATAATACAGCTCCCGCCGGTAGTAGTCCATGGCGTAGTCCCAGCGCAGGCGGATGTCCTCCGCCCACTCGGTCCAGGGCTTGCCGCCGAAGCGGTCTTTCACCGCCATAAACAGGGCGTAATCCGACAGCCACCAGCTGTTTTCCGCCACGAATTGCAGATAACCGGCGTTGTGGCTGACATCGGCCCGCTCGTAGGCTTTGTGCAGAAGGGGATACCGGGCGTCGTAAAGCTTTTTGTAGTCGATGTCCCCCTCGTCCGTCCCGAAGTCTGACCCGTCGCACTCCGCCTGGGTCAAAACGCCTTCCTCCACCAGCGCGTCCAGGCTGATGAAGTAGGGGTTCCCCGCGAAGGTAGAGAAGGACTGATAGGGGGAGTCCCCGTAGCTGGTGGGGCCAAGGGGGAGGATCTGCCAGTAGGACTGACCGGCGGCGGCCAGCCAGTCCACCCAGTCATAGGCGCTTTGGGAAAAGCTGCCGATCCCGTACCGGCCCGGCAGACTGGCCAGGGGGAGCAAAATGCCGGCGGTTCGTTTCATGGGGGTGCCTCCTCTCTCGGTGGGCGTATGCAATGCGCGGGGACAGAATCCTGCCCCCTTGCACACGGTAAATGATTACTTCTCCTCCAGACTGAACACCACGAACTGATACCCTTCCAGGTGCAGCTGCCCATCCTCTACCTGGAAGCTGTCCAGGTTGTTCAGCAGCACCTGACCTACCGGGGCGGGCAGGGCCATGGTCTGGGGCTGGCGCTGGAAGTTCCCCGCCACCAGCAGAGTTTTCTCGCCCCTGCGGCAGTAAGCCATCAGGTTTTTCTGCTCCGCCAGGTAGGGGATCAGCTCGCCATAAACCACGGTCTCTTTCCACTCCGGGTCTTTCCGCAGCTGAATGAGTTTGCGGTACCAGTTGTAAATCGAATCCTCGTCGTCGATCTGCGCGGCCAGGTTGATGGTCTGGTAGTTGGGGTTCACCGGCAGCCAGGGGGTGCCGGTGGTGAATCCGGCGTTGGCGGAATCGTCCCACTGGTAGGGAGTGCGGGCGTTGTCCCGGCAGTGCATCTGGATGCTCTTTAATGCCTGAGCGGGGGAGAGACCCGCGTCCAGCGCCACCTGGTACTCGTCCAGGGCGGAGACGTCGTTGACCTGAGAGATGTCCCGGACGACGGGGTTCTCCATGCCCAGCTCCTGGCCCTGGTAGATCCAGGGCAGGCCCCGCAGCATAAAGTACAGCCCGGCCAGCATTTTTTTGCTGGTGAGGGAGAGGTCTCCCTCGGGGATATATCGGCAGACGCCCCGGGATTCATCGTGGTTTTCGATGAGGTTGGACAAAAAACCGATCCCGGCGGTCTTTTTCTGGCTCTGGAAGCAGGCGGCCTTGTACTGCTCCGGCGTGACAGGGGCCTGGTCGTACCAGCCCTTGATGCTGCGGTTGAGAATGGTCTCCGCAAAGTCGAACATACTGGAGAAATAGCCGTTGTCCCCGATGAAGTCGGGGATGTCCTCTGGCTTCTCGTTGAACACCTCGCCCACGGTGAAGGCGTTATGAGGGGCGAAGGTCCGGTCCCGCATCTCGCCCAGGAACTGGCCGATGCCGGTGGCCTGCTCCTGCATACAGTCGATGCGGCACAGGCCGTCCTCCCGGTCGGCGGGGAAGTCCCGGAAGGGAAGCAGCTTTTTGATGTTGATGATGGCATCCAGACGGAAGCCGCCCAGCCCCTTGTCCAGCCACCAGTTGATCATCTTGTAGACCTCTTCCCGCAGGTCGGGGTTCTCCCAGTTCAGGTCGGGCTGCTTTTTGTGGAAGGCGTGGAAGTAGATCTTATCGTCGTGGCCGGGGAGTTTCTCCCAGCAGGGGCCGCCGAAGTAGCTGCGCCAGTTGCAGGGGAGGGGGTCGCCCTCTTTCCAGTCCCGGATGTAAAAGAACTTGCCGTAGCGGCCGTCTGGGTCGGCGCAGGCCTTTTTGAACCACTCGTGCTCGTCGGAGCAGTGGTTCACCACCAGGTCCATGACGATGGAGATGTCCCGCTGCTTGGCCTGGGCCAGCAGCTCGTCCATGTCGCCCATGGTGCCGAACAGGGGATCGATGTTGTAATAATCGGAGATGTCGTAGCCCTGGTCCGCCAGGGGGGAGCAGTAGATGGGCGAAAGCCAAACGATGTCCACGCCCAGCCCCTTCAGGTAGTCCAGCTTGCTGATGATGCCTTGCAGGTCGCCCACGCCATCTCCGTTGGAGTCGCAAAAGCTCTTGGGGTAGATTTGATAGGCCACCTTTTCATGCCACCATTTGTGAGTCATAGTCAAATTCCTCCTGTTATGTGTAATATTGTGGTCCACAGTCCGCCTACTTTTGAAACTGTCTTATGGATAAGATAGCAAAGCCGAAAAAGGTTGTAAAGAGGTTATGCGCATAACCTCTTTATAGTACAAATTCTGTCGTTCTGTTTTGTGAAATGGATGGTTATGTGTATAACCACATGAAAATGTTTGACAAGCGCGCACTTTTGTCCTATTTTTTTAATAGATGCAAAAATAGAGCACCGGGCAGGAGGGAAACGAATATGGTCACGATCAAGGAGATTGCCGCGCGGGCAGGCGTCAGTACCGCCACTGTCTCCAACGTTTTGCACGGAAATTTGAAAAAAGTTTCCCCGGCAACGGTGGAGAAGGTCCGCAGGCTCATCGATGAGATGGGCTATGTTCAGGCCCAGGGCCCCAACGCGCAGCAAAAGGGCGGCTCCCATCTGGTGGCAGCTGTTGTCCAGAACCAAATCGGCATAAAAAGCTCACTGCTGACCGACCCCTTTTACGGCGTGGTCATCGGCGTCATCGAACAGGAGCTGCAGAAGCACGGGTACTATATGCTGTTTTACTCGTCGGATAACGTGGACAACATCTTCAAGACGATCATGGGCTGGAATGTGGACGGCGTGATCGCCATCTCCTTCTCCGACGTGAACTGTGAGAAACTGTACCGAATGACGAAAAAACCAATCATTGCGATCGATTGCTTTTATTCCGGCAAGCAGAACCAGAGCAGCGTTCCCAACATCGGTCTGGACGACCAGATGGGCGGCTATCTCATGGTTCGCCACCTGATGAAACTGGGATATGAATCCATATATTTCTGCGACTACCGGAACTACGGCGTGGACGCATGGCGCTGGCAGGGGGCAGTCCAGGCCCTGGAGGAAGCCAGTGAGAAGGACAGCGGCTGCAAGCTGAAAATGATCGAGCTGGGCGTCACTGCCGAGGAAAGGGAAAAGACCTATCGGGAGATTTTTCGGCAAATGCCCTTCCGCAGCAGGACGGCGCTGTTCTTCACGGCGGATATCCTGGCGATGGAAGTCTACTATTCACTGTTGGGCAGCGGGGTGAAAATCCCGGAAGATGTGGGCATCGCCGGGTTCGACGACAACTCCGAGGCCATCGGGTTCTCCATCCTCCGGCTGACTACTGTCCGTCAGGATTTCTCCGCCAAGGGCCGCCTGGCGGTGGAGGAGCTGGTCAAAGCCATCGAGGACCCGAACTATCAAATGCACTCCCATCTGCTGCCGGTGTCGCTGGTGCTGCGGGGTTCGGTGTGACACGCCGGGTTCTGAAACCCCTGTTTGGGGAAGTGGTTTCCATAAGAAAAGAAATTTTTCGCTGCCTTTTGTGAGGGATACCATACCCCATGAATGTAAAATGGGCGAAATGCACAAAAATAAGCGGACAAATTTGTGCGGGGTTCTGGTTATCAAGATAACTCATTTACAAAAGAATTGAAATGTGATACTTTATTCTCGGCATTAGTAACGCGCGTAACCTGAGCACCAAGGCCAAATTGTCCATCGCAAGATTCTATTGTTCAACAAAGGAGAATGACCATGGCACGCAATTGGTGGAAAGAGAACGTTGTCTATCAAATCTACCCCCGCTCGTTTTGCGATTCCAACGGAGACGGCGTGGGCGACCTGAACGGCATCCGCTCCAAACTGGGCTACCTGAAGGAGTTGGGTATTCACATCCTCTGGCTCAGCCCGGTCTATAAATCCCCCAACGACGACAACGGCTACGACATCGCGGACTACCGGGCCATCATGGACGAGTTCGGCACCATGGAGGACTTCGACGCCCTGCTGGCCGAGGCCCACCAGATGGACATCAAAATCGTCATGGACCTGGTGGTGAACCACACCTCCGACGAGCACCAGTGGTTCGTGGAGAGCCGATCCTCCCGGGATAACGACAAACGGGACTATTACATCTGGCGGGAGGCCGTGGATGGCCACGAGCCAAACAACTGGGGCAGCTGCTTTTCCGGTTCCGCCTGGGAGTGGGACGAGACCACCGGTATGTACTACCTCCACTGCTTCTCCAAAAAGCAGCCCGACCTGAACTGGGAGAATCCCAAAGTCCGGGACGAGGTCTTCGACATGATGACCTGGTGGTGCGACAAGGGCATCGACGGCTTCCGCATGGACGTGATTTCCATGATCTCCAAAAAAGAGGGCCTGCCCGACGGCCCGGTGGAGGGCCTCTACAGCCCCTGTATGTACGGCACCTGCAACGGCCCCCATGTCCACGAGTACCTCCAGGAGATGAACCGCCGGGTCCTCTCCAAATACGACCTGATGACCGTGGGCGAGACCGCGGGCGTCACCGTGGAAGAGGCAAAAAAATACGCCAATGCCGACGGCACTGAGCTGAGCATGGTGTTCCAGTTTGAGCACGTTGGTTTGGACGGCGGCTCCGTGGACAAATGGTGTACCGACCGGATGTCTATCCCCGCCCTGAAGGAGAACCTGACCAAGTGGCAAAAGGAGCTGGACGGCGTGGCCTGGAACTCCCTGTTCTTCTGCAACCACGACCAGCCCCGCATCGTCTCCCGGCTTGGGGACAACTCCCCCCAGTCCGCCAAGTGCATCGCCACCATGCTGCACTTCATGCAGGGGACTCCCTACGTCTACCAGGGTGAGGAGCTGGGCATGACCAACTGCCCCTTTGGTTCCATCGAGAACTACCGGGACATCGAGAGCGTCAACGCCTACCGGGAGCTGACCGAGGCGGGGCTGCGCCAGCCAGAGGAGCTGCTGGAGTGCATTGCCTACAAGAGCCGGGACAACGCACGGACCCCCATGCAGTGGGACGACTCCCCCAACGCCGGGTTCACCACCGGCCAGCCCTGGATCATGGTCAACCCCAACTACACTGCCATCAACGCGGCGGCGGAGCTGGCGGATCCGGATTCCGTGTTCCACTATTATAAGAACCTCATCGCCCTGCGGCAGGACAGCAAATGGTCCAACGTCATCGTCTACGGCAGCTATGACCTGCTGGCCCCGGAGGCAGGGAGAAGCGCAGCTTCGGAAGTGCCGCTTGACGGCAACGAGGCGATTTTCGCCTACACCCGGCGGAAGGACGGCGTAACGCTGCTGGTGGTGTGCAACCTCTCCGCCCAGGCCCAGACCTTCCCGGTTCCGGAAGAAGTACGGTGGGACAGCGCGGAGCTGGTGACGGGGAACGTGCCTCAGGCCGCGCTGGAGCGGCAGCTGAACTTGGCCCCCTGGCAGGCCGCTGTCTGGGTGCTGAACTGATTTTATATGCCGGGGGAGCACGCTCCCCCGCAAACCGGCGAAACACAGCGCTGTGTTTCTTCTGTTTCCTGACGGAAACAGAAGATAATAAGTGTTCGCCTCCGCTGTATCCATTGCCCCGCTCCGGGGCTGAATAACGGATAAATTTATTATCGTAAAAGGAGAGAACAAACGTATGAAGAAACTGCTCGCATTGATTCTGGCGCTGGCAATGGCTCTGAGCCTGGCCGCCTGTGGCGGTTCCAGTTCCAGCGACACCACCAGCGACAGCTCCGCTGCCGCCGACACCTCCAGCACCACCTCTGATTCCACCAGCACCTCCTCTTCCGGTACCACCATCCGCCTGGTGAACGGCAAGATCGAGATCGACTCCCAGCTGAAAAAGCTGGCCGAGATGTACGAGGAAGAAACCGGCGTCACCGTGGAGATCGAGTCTCTGGGCGGCGGCGTGGACATCCAGGGCACCCTGAAGGGCTACTATCAGGCCGACAATATGCCCGACATCTTCGTCAACGGCGGCAGCACTGACTTCGCCAACTGGGAAGGCCTGCTGGTCGACATGAGCGACCAGGAGTGGGCCTCTGACACCGACTCCGCCTATGTGGACGACGAGTACGGCACCATCGGCTTCCCCTACACCGTGGAAGCCATCGGCATGGCCTACAACGCCGACATTCTGGAGGCCGCCGGTATCGACCCCTCCACTCTGACCTCTCCCTCCGCCTATGAGGAAGCCTTCGAGACCCTGGACTCCATGAAGGACGAGCTGGGCCTCACCGCTGTGGTGGGCTACTACACCGAGCCTGTCAACCTCTACTGGTCCACCGGCAACCATGTGTTCGCCAACTATCTGGACGCTGGCCTTGACCGGGACGACACCACCTACATCGACTTGCTGAACGACGGCGGCCAGCTGGACACCGAGCGTTTCACCGCCTTTGCCGAGTTCATTGACCTGCTCCAGCAGTATGCCGACCAGGATATGATCATCTCCGGCACCTACGACCAGCAGATCCTGAACTTCGCCTCCGGCGCGTATGCCTTCGTCACCCAGGGCAACTGGATCGGCGCCACCATGACCTCCGACGACTCCGAAGCCTATGAGGCCGCTGGCAGCTTCCAGGCCGGTCTGGCTCCCTTCGCCTTCGAGGACGGCATCGACACCATCCTGACCTGCTCCCCCTCCTGGTGGTCTGTTTACAGCGGCAGCGAGAACGTGGACGCCGCTCTGGACTTCCTCCAGTGGCTGACCACTGACGAGGCCCAGCAGGTGCTGGTGGAAGAGGCCGGCTTCATCAGCCCCTTCACCTCCTGCTCCTACGTTGCCACCGACCCCTTCGCGGAGTCTGTCTCCAGCTACATCGCCGAGGGCAAGACCTCTAACTGGCACTGGAACAGCATGATCGAGGGCCTCGCTCAGAACTACACCGGCCAGGTCTTCAGCGACTTCGCTCAGGGCAGCCTGGATGTGGACGGCTTCGTCTCCGCCATGGAGCAGGTCTGCGCCAGCGCGTATTCCGGCTGATCTGACCTGAATCATCCTTTCCTTTCTGTAAGCACCCACCGATGGACAGCAGCGCCGCTGCTGTCCATCTTTCCGAAAAGACCAAAACTCCCTGCGCCGTGGGTCTGGTGGGACAGGCCCGGCGCTTCTTAACAAATCCGTTCTTATCGTCCTCTAAAGGAGGGACGAAGAAGCAAATTGGAAAGAAAGGGGTATCCAAACAATGGATCAAAACACAACCGGTAAAAAGATCCTGTCGCTGGTGCTGCTGGTGGCAGGCGTGGCTTTGCTGGGAACTTCGCTGGCGTTGGACTTTATGGGTTCCAGCGTCTCCTATCGGGGACCGATGCTCATCGTGGGCGCAGTCGCTCTGCTGATGGGGCTGTACTTCTTCCCCAGCCTGACCCGCCACCGGGGCATCGTCAACTTCCTGTTCCTGTTCCCGCTGCTGTTCACTTTCGCCGTCACGGTCATCATCCCGCTGGTGCTGGGTATCTTCTACTCCTTCACTGACTGGACCGGCATCAAATACACCGAATTTGTTGGCCTGGCCAACTACATCTCCATGTTCAAGGAGGTCAGCTTCCTGTGGTCGCTGATCATCACCATCCTGTTCGTGGTGTTCAACATGATCTTCGTCAACGTGGTGGGCTTCTGCCTGGCGCTGCTGTGCACCAGCCGGATCAAGGGCATCGGCTTCTTCCGGGCCGCCTACTTCCTGCCCAACCTCATCGGCGGCATCGTCCTGGGTTACATCTGGCAGTTCGTGTTCAACAACGTTCTCATCGAGGTGACGGGAAATTCCCTGCTGACCAAGACCCCCACCGCCTTCGCGGCCATCATCGTGGTCTACATCTGGCAGTATGCGGGCTACATCATGCTGATTTACATCAATGGTCTGGTCACCGTTCCCGGCGACGTGCTGGAAGCCGCCGCCATCGACGGAGCCAACGCGACCACCACCCTGTTCCGCATCAAGCTCCCCATGATCGCCTCCACCATCACCATCTGCACATTCCTGACCCTGACCTCCGCCTTCAAGCAGTTCGACGTCAACATGGCCCTGACCAACGGCACCGGCTCGGTGCAGTTTATGGGCAACTACCTGACCAACGGCACCCAGATGCTGGCGCTGAACATCTATAACACCGCAATCTCCAAGAATAACTACGCCCTCGGTCAGGCCGAGGCCGTGCTGTTCTTCATCATTCTGGCCTGCGTCTCGCTGATTCAGGTTCGTATGTCCAACAAGAGGGAGGTCGAGTTGTAATGAAAACCAAGCTGAAAACCTCTCACCTGATCATTATCATGGCGGTAGCCATCCTTGTAGCGGCCTATACGCTGATGCCCTTCTTCCTGGTGGTCATCAACGTGTTCAAAAACGCCAACGGCATCGTGGCCGACCCCATCGGCTTCGCCGGCATGAGCGTGAGCCAGCTCATCACTAACCTGACCAGCGTCATCAACAACTCCAACTTCAGCTTCTGGTCGGCCTTTGGCACCTCCGCCGTGGTCACCATCCTGTCCCTGGTGCTGCTGGCCGTCTTCGGCGGCATGGCCGCGTGGGTCATCTGCCGCAACAAGACCAAGTGGTCCTCCGCCATCTATATGGTGTTCATCGCCTCCATGATCATCCCCTTCCAGGTGGTCATGCTGCCGCTGATCTCCACCTTCCGGGACGTGGGCAAGTTCGTGGGCCTGTCCATGCTCCAGTCCATCCCCGGCATCGTCTTTGCCTACTGCGGCTTCGGCGGCGCCATGACCGTGTTCATCCTCACCGGTATGATCAAGACCATCCCCTACGACCTGGAAGAGGCCGCCTCCATCGACGGCTGCTCCTATGAGGGCATCTACTTCCACATCATCTTCCCGCTGCTGCGGCCGTCCATCGTCACCGTTACCATCCTGAACGGTATGTGGATTTGGAACGACTACCTGCTGCCCTCCCTGATGCTGGGCCAGAGCGGCAAGGTCAAGACGCTGCCCGTGGCCGTGCAGGCGTTCGTCGGTTCCTACGTGAAGCAGTGGGACCTGATCCTGACCGCCGCGCTGCTGGCCATGATCCCCATGATCATCATCTTCCTGATTGCGCAGAAGCAGATCATGAGCGGCATGGTGGAAGGCGCTGTTAAGTAAAATAGCTTTTAGCCTTTAGCTGTTAGCTGTTAGTCAGGCATCTGCCAACTAATGGCTAACAGCTTCTGCCGCTGCGCAGAAGAAAGGAGAGGCGATGAGGAGAATCTTTGGCTGGGGCAGTCCGCTGATGGACGCGCTTGGCAAGCTGTCGGACCTGGTGTTCTGCAACATCCTGTTCTGCCTGTTTTGCATACCGGTGTTCACCATCGGGGCGTCGCTGACTGCCCTGTTCGACTGCACCCTGAGCATCGCGGAGGACACGGAGGACAGCTTTATTCCCCGGCAGTTCTGGCGGGCCTTCAAAGGCGGGTTCAAGCGGTCCACCCAGCTGTGGCTGGTCTGCCTGGCGGCGTTCGCCCTGCTGGGGGCCTACTACTTGGCCGTCAGTTCCCTGACCGGTACCCTGGCCCGCACCTACCGCATCACGTTCTTCGTGCTGGTGCTGCTTTTTGCCTGCGGCTTTCAGTATCTCTTTCCCCTCCAGGCCCGGTTCCATATGCCGGTGAAGGAGAACCTGAAAAACGCCTGGCTGCTCAGCGCCGCCGCTCTGCCCTGTACGCTGGGGACGCTGGCAGTGCCCGTCGCCGCCGTGTATCTGTCATTCATCATGAACCCCGACGTGTTTTATGTGGCCATCTTCCTGTGGGCCATCGGGTTGTTCGCCGTGGTAGCGTACCTGAATAGCTTCCTGTTCCTGCGGGCCTTCCGGCGGGTGGAAGTGAGCCGAGATTAGCTTTTAGCTTTTAGCTGATAGCTGTTAGTGGGGTGCTGCAAGCTAATGGCTAATAGCTAACAGCTAGGAGCTATTAACAGTATACCACCAGCTTTCCCCCTTTTGGTAGGACAGAACCGCCAGACAGTAGCACAAAACCGCCAAACGTGCGGCAGGGGAGGAGGGACATCTCTTGTACATCAGCGGCAATACGGCGACCCCTGTCGGAGTAGATGGGCAGGAGTTGGTTTCCCACGGAACGGCAGCGTTCCCGCTGGTCTGCTATGACTGCGTTTACACAGATACCGCGCTGCCCTGGCACTGGCACGACGAGCTGGAGGTGAACGTGGTGTTGGAGGGGACGATCACCTTTGCCGTGGGGGGCGAGAAATACGCCATCCGGCCCGGTGAGGGGTTGTTTGTCAACAGCGGTGTCCTCCACGCGGCGCGCAACACCGAGGACGGCCCCTGCCGTCTCCACACCTTCGTGTTTCACCCCCGGCTGGTGGGCGGCGACACGGGCAGCGTGTTCTGGCAGGAGTACCTCTCCCCGCTGCTGGCGGCCCGCAGCATGGAGGGCGTGGCGCTGCGACCCGGCGTGTCCTGGCAGCGGGAGGCGCTGGAGCGTATCTGGCGGGCTGACACCGCCATCCGGGAGGAGCCGCCGGGGTATCCCTTTCTGGTGCGGGAAGGAGTGTCCTGGCTGATGTATCTGCTCCTGGCCCATCAGCCGGCCCAGCCGCAGCCCTCGGAGAAGGCCCAGCGGGACGCCCAACGGGTGAAAACCATGCTCCAGTATATCCAAAACCATTATGCCGACAGCATCACCGTGGACCAGATCGCCCGCAGCGCCTCCCTCAGCGCCAGCGAATGTCTGCGGTGTTTTCACGCCACCATTGGAAGCACGCCCATCCAGTATGTCAAGCAGCTGCGGGTGCAGCAGGCGGCGGTGCTGCTGACCACCACCGACCAGAAGGTGGCTGATATCGGCGCCCAGTGTGGCTTTCAGGAGACCAGCTACTTTTCCAGAGCGTTCCGCAGTATGCAGGGATGCACCCCCTCGGAGTACCGGCGGCGGCTGGGGTGACGGAGCAGTGAGCCGGCAGACGCTGCCGGATCATACGGGGAGGAAATAAACTTGTATTTTGCCGGGAAAATGGGGCCGTTTGGCCCCAATTTTTTGCGGTTACACCTTGTTTTTTCTGCGCTGGTCCAGTATAATATCTTTTGATTGCAAAAACATCTGTATCACCGGGATTCAGATAGACGGAAGGACGAACAAAAATATGAGCGACAACAAAAAACAAAGAAAGTCCGCCGCGGACCGGAAGCTGGAAGCCAGCCTGAAAAACCTGTCCGGCGGACAGCGCAGCCAGGCGGAAGCCCAAAAGAAGGAACAGCACCGCTGGAAGCTGTATGGAGCCCTGGCCATCGTCATTGCGGTGCTGGTGGCGGCTCTGCTGTTCTGGGACTCCGGCTTCATCCAGAAGCGGACCACCGCTCTCACCATCGGGGAAAAGAGCTACACCTCGGTGGATGTGAGCTACTACTATTATCTCCAGTATAATTCCATCTCCACCTACGCCAGCTATTATGGGCTGGACACTTCTACCAGCCTGAAAAAGCAGGAGGCCTACGAGGGCAAGACCTGGTACGCCTACATCCGGGACTACGCCGAGTCCACGCTGACCTCGGTCAGCATCCTGGCCCAGGAGGGCGAAGCCGCCGGGTATGAGATCTCTGAGGACGGACAGGCGGACATCGACGAGGCGCTGGCCGACATGGAGGAGACCTGTGATGACTACGGCATTACAGTCAGCTATTATCTCAAGCAGATGTACGGCCGCTATATGACCCTGGACCGCTACAAGACCCTACTCAACGAGTACTACTACGCCGTCGACTATCAGGAGTACAAGACCTCCAGCTTTGAGGTCACCGAGGACGAGATGGAGGAGTATTACGAGGAGAACAAGGACACCTTGGACACCTACGACTACGCCTGCTACTACATCGACGCCGAACCGGAGACCCAGTACGACGACGACGGCGACGAGATCGAGGCCACCGACGAGGAGATCGAGGAGGCCGCGGCGGCGGCCAAGGCCCTGGCCGAGGAGCTGCAGCAGGCTCTGGAGGATGGCGACGAGGACGCCGTTGCGTCTGTTGTCACCGAAAGTGACGCTACGGATTACTCCGACACCTCTCCCAGCAGTTTCTCCAGCTACACCTTCGGTGACTGGCTGGTGGACGAGGACAGGGCAGCGGGTGACAGCACCATCATTGAGGACACCACCGAGACCGAGGTGGAAGTGGAGACCGATGATGCCGACTCTGCGGACAGCAGCACCGACCCCGCCGACAGCAGCACCGACCCTGCCGATGTAAGCACCGACCCCGCTGACGGCAGCTCTGCGGACAGCAGCACCGAGACCACCACCGTGACCGTCACCACCATCGAAGGCTATTATGTGGTCTACTTCTCTGACCGCTACCGCGATGACTACTACGCCGCCAACGTCCGCAACATCCTCATCGAGGCGGACGAGGACGAAGAGGACGAGGACTCTGAGGAGACCACCTACCTCTATGACGATGCCCTTGCCACCGCCGAAGAGCTCCAGCAGACCTGGCTGGACAACGGCGGCACCGAGGACGACTTCATCGACCTGGTGGCGGACAACAGTGCCGACACCGGTACAAATGAGGACGGCGGCCTGAACTCCACCGTATACAAGGGCGTTCTGGACGCCACCCTGGAGGAGTGGGTGCTGGACGAGAGCCGGGCGAGCGGCGATTACACCATCCTCAAGGACGAGACCAACATCGGCTACCAGCTGCTCTACTTTGTGGGCTTCGACGACCTGTACTACTGGCAGACCATCGCCCAGTCCAGCCTCCAGTCCGACGCCTTCGACGACTGGTATGACGAGGTGGAGGAGAATTACGAGGTCACTACTACCTGGTTCTACAACCAGGTGGGGTAAGAGTTGTTCTCAATGCGATTGCCAGTGGGCAGCGGTGGGTAACGCACAAAAGTTGACCGGCGCGTCCCTGCCTGGCGGCATCATGCGACCATTTGGAAATTGGCCCGCAAGCATCTCGAAATGACGATATAAAATCGTAAAAACAGGCGTGTACAACAGCTGAATTCAGAGATAAAATTGCCGCCCTCATGGTCCGGAGGCCATTGTTTCCAATTTGGCCCCGCAACCAAAAAGGTTCTGAAATCTGAGGGTTTCAGAACCTTTTTGCTTTTCCGCTCGGCGCGGGAACAGCAAGCTGGCCTGGCAGAAAAGACCGGCGCTCAGATAGGAGCCAACTAAAAAGGCAGTATTTCGAGTTGTTGTAAGTGAAACGGGATCAGTTGAAAATTCTTTCACATTGGCTCCAGTTCCCCCGGCGTATAGCTTGACACGATGCTGTCTGCCGTGATACAATGGTACAGTTTGTAAAAATAACCTGCCGCCGAACGGTGCGGGGGGGGGCATTGTAACTGCCTTTTCTGCGTTGTCTTCTGAGCATACGAAAAAGAAAAAAGAAAAAGAAAGTGAGCCTTACCAGTATGAGCCCCAAAATGTCGATTATTATTCCCGTTTATAATGCATCGGATTATCTTCGTCAAACCTTGGACAGCATCCTCCGGCAATCCCTGCGGGAAATCGAAGTCATATGTGTAGACGATGGTTCTACGGATGATTCCCCTGCGATCCTTCAGGAATACGCGGAGAAAGACGACCGTGTGCGGCTGCTCCAGCAGAAGAACCTTCATGCGGGCGTGGCTCGGAATGCCGGACTGTCGGTTGCCACCGGTGAATATGTTCATTTTATGGACGCGGACGACTATGTGCTGGACTACGCTTACGAGGCGATTTATAACAAGGCGGTCAAGTACGATTTGGACTGCCTGAAATTCTCGTCGCTGGTTTATGATATGTCCCTGAACATGACGGTGAAATATCCCGCATATAACCTGACCCGTTTGCAACCGGGGGATTTCAACCGTCTGCTGACCTTGGAGGAGAACAGCCCGATCTACAAGGTGAATGTGGCCCCCTGGAATGGCATCTATCGCCGCACCTTCCTGGAGGAGCACGAAATTCGCTTCAACTCGCTGTTTTGCGTCAATGACCGTTCCTTCTTTGTAAAGGTCATCACCAACGCAAAGCGCATGATGATCGCGCGGGACCGGCTGGTCGTGCACCGTGTCAAGATGAAGACCTCGCTGGTAGGTGTGCGTGCGCAGCACTTCGACTGCCACTTCCGGTCCATCGAGGTTGTCAGCGGCCAGTTGATGCAGGATCAGATCGACCCGGAGACAGCGCGCCTGATGATGCGGAAGGAATTTACCGACTTGTTTGTCTGGTATCGTAAATTCCACGATGATCCCCTGTACGGAGAAGAGATCTGCCGGGAGACAGAGCGGTTCGTGCAGGAATATAGCGGCCTGTATCCAGAACTCCTGTCCACCCTGCACTGGGAGACCAGGAAGCGTATGACCCAAGACCAGGAGGAAGAGCTGCCTTCTTCGCCCGACTATGTCATGCGGGAGCGCTGTCCGAAACCGAAGGTGTCTGTCGTTGTACCCATTTATAATGTAGAGGATTATCTGAACGAGGCATTGTACAGCCTGTCGGTCCAGTCGCTGAACGAGATGGAGTTTATCTGCGTCAACGACGGCTCCACTGACGGGTCCATGGCAATCATCCGGGAATACGCCAACCTGGACAAGCGGTTCGTAATTTTGGACGGCCCCAACGGCGGCTATGGCAAGGCCATGAATCGGGGCATTGACGCCGCCCGGGGCAAGTACCTGGGCATTCTGGAGCCTGACGACTTTGTCCCGGAGACAATGTTCCAGACCCTGTACCGGACGGCCAACCAGAACGAGCTGGATTTTGTCAAGGCGGACTTTTACCGCTTTACCGTGAAAAGGGACGGCAGCCTGAACCGCAAACGCTTTCGGTTTACCAGCGACAAAAGTTACTACAACCGGGTCATCAATCCCGGTGAGGAGATTGAAACGTTCAAGTTCGTTATGAACACCTGGAGCGGCATTTACAAGCTGGAGTTCCTGAACCGCTGGCATATCCGCCACAATGAAACCCCCGGGGCCTCCTATCAGGACAATGGCTTCTGGTTCCAGACCTTCTGCCGGGCCACCCGGGCCTGGTTCCTGGATAAGGCGTATTATATGAACCGGCGGGACAACCCCAACTCCTCCATGTTCAACCGGAAAAAGCTCTACTGCGTCACAGAAGAATATCAGTATATCTGGAACTGGATGAGCAAAGAGCCGACGCTGCTGGAAAAGTTCACCCCGATCTTTTATGCGAAAAAGTTCAGCAATTTTATGGTCACCTACCGTCGTCTGGCGCCGGAACACCAGCTGGAGTATCTGTACCATATTCGGGATGAATTCAAAAAACCGCTGGAGGACGGGCTGCTGGATGAGGAACTGTTTGAACCAATCTACTGGAAGCAGGTCCATGAAATGGTCGCCGACCCGGAGGGATACTATCAGCGAATCAAAGTGTCGGTCATTATGCCGGTTTACAACGCGGAGCAGTATCTCCGCCAGACCCTGGACAGCCTGCTGGTACGCAACGAGACCCAGTTCGAGCTTATCTGCGTAGACGATGGCTCTACCGACGGCTCTCTGGATATCCTGCGGGAGTACGAGGCGAAGGACTTCCGGGTGCGGGTCATCACCCAGGCCAACGGCGGCGCGGGCGCAGCCCGGAACAACGGGATGCAGTATGCCCGGGGCGAATACCTCTCCTTCCTGGACGCAGACGACTTCTTTGAGCCGGATATGCTCCGGCGGGCTTATGACCGGGCGCACACCTGGAACACGGACATCACGGTGTTCCGCTGCGACCAGTATCTTGAACAGAAGGATTGCTTTACTTCTGCCAGATACACCATCAACGAGAGACTGCTTCCCGTGGAGCAGCCCTTTGCCGGGCAGGAGATCCAGGGAGACATCTTCAAGGCTTTTGTGGGTTGGGCCTGGGATAAAGTCTTCCGCACAGAGTTCGTCCGGGAAAACGGGCTGCGGTTCCAGGAGCAGCGCACCACCAATGATATGCTCTTCGTCTTTTCCGCCATCGTGAAGGCCCAGCGGATCACGACCATGCCGCAGGTGCTGGCGCATCACCGCCGGAATTCCACGTCCCTTTCTGTCACACGGGAAGAAAGCTGGGATTGCTTCTACCACGCACTGTGCGCCCTGCGCCAGCAGCTGAAGGACTGGGACCTCTATGACCGGTTTGAACAGGACTTCGTCAACTACAGCGTCCATTTTACGCTGTGGAACGTGACCTCGCTGCGGGGCTCCGCCTACTTCAAGCTCCACGAGAAGCTGACGACCCGGTGGGCAGAGGACCTGGGCATCACTGCCCACAGGAAATCGTATTTCTATCACCCGGATGAGTACGAAAAACTGCATCGCTTTCTCACATCCGGCCCGGATGAGTTCCTTTTCCAGGAGCTGGATGACGCCAAAGCCCAGGCGAGAGCGCTGCAGGCGGAAACCGCGGAGTTGAAGGAGGAAATCGCCCAACTGCGCAAACGGAACAAACGCCTTGGCAAGCGCAACGATTCTCTCTTCGAGAAAAACCGCGCCCTGCGGGCGAAAAACAAGGAACTCAAAAAGTCCACCATCTGGAAGGTGGGCCGAATCGTCACCTGGCTGCCCCGGAAGCTGAAACGGCTGCTGAAGGGAAAACGCTGAGATATGAGAGAAAACGCGAAAGAAGGAGCAAACAAGCTATGAAGATTGCCATTGCCGGGACCGGCTACGTGGGCCTGGTCACCGGGGTCGTGCTGGCCCACCTGGGCCATCAGGTCACCTGCGTCGATGTGGACGAGCAAAAGGTGGAGACCATGCGTAAAGGCATCTCCCCCATCTATGAGCCTGGGCTGGAGGAATTGATGGCGGCCAACATGGAGCGGCTGACCTTTACCACCGATTACGCCAGCGCATACCGGGACGCCGAGGTGATCTATATCGGCGTAGGAACCCCGGAGAAGCGGGACGGCTCCGCCAACCTGGCCTATGTACAGCAGGTCATCGACCAAATCGCCGCCACCGTAGAACGGGACTGCATCGTGGTGGTGAAGTCCACCGTACCCATCGGCACCAACGACAAGCTGGAGCAGCGTCTGCGGGAGAAGCTGGCGCACCCTGTCTCGGTGGAGCTGGCCTCCAACCCGGAGTTCCTCTCCCAGGGGACCGCGGTGAAGGACACCCTTCACGCCAGTCGTATTGTTATCGGCGTGGAGTCCAAGCACGCGGAAGAAGTGCTGCGGGCGGTCTATGCCGGGCTGGAGCAGCCCATCGTGGTGACCAACCGCCGCAGCGCGGAGATGATCAAATACGCCTCCAATGACTTTCTGGCGCTGAAAATCTCCTATATCAACGAAATTGCCAACCTCTGCGAACTGCTGGGCGCGAACATTCAGGACGTGGCCAAAGGCATGGGCCTGGACCCCCGCATCGGCAACAAGTTCCTGAACGCCGGCATTGGCTACGGCGGCTCCTGCTTCCCCAAGGATACCAAGGCGCTGCACTGGGTCTCCAACTATTATGACCGGGAGATGAAGACCATCAAGGCCGCCATCGAGGTCAACGACCGCCAGAAGCTGCTGCTGGTGAAGAAGGCCCGCAGCTACTGCGACTCCCTGGAGGGGAAAAAGGTCGCCGTGCTGGGATTGACCTTCAAGCCGGAGACCGACGACCTGCGGGAGGCCCCTTCCCTGGTCAACATCCCCATCCTGCTGGACGACGGCGCGGAGATTTACGCCTGGGACCCGGTGGGTGTGGCAAACTATAAGAAGCTTTACCCAGATGAGCTCACCTACTGCGACACCATCGAGGAAGCCCTCCGGGACGCCGACCTGTGCCTGATCTTCACGGAGTGGGCGGATGTGAAGGCACTCCCCGCGGAGACCTTCCGTAAACTGATGAAGACCCCCATCGTGCTGGATGGGCGGAATTGCTTCGCGCTGGAGCGGTTTGAGGGCAGCGGCGTGACCTATGATTCTGTGGGGCGGCCGACGGTGAAGTAACGTTGGCGTTTGAAAGCACATGTCAAGACCAGGAGGGTACTATGAAGCTGTTTTCAAAGGTGGTTAGAAGGATCCCACCCTTCCGCAATCTATATCACAGGATAGACGCACTGGAAAAAGAGGACACTGCCCTGAAGAAAAACCTGTCTGCCGCCCAAATAGAGGCGGAGCAACAGTATAAAACACTGGCGCAGCGGGATAAAGCATTGGAGCAGCAATGTAAGGCGCTGGAGCAGCAATGCAAGGTGTTGGAGCAGCAATGCAAGGCGCTGGAGCAACAATGCAAATTGTTGAAGAAGCAGGTCGACACAAACGAAAAGCGCTTCCAGGAGATTGTGGAGCAGGAACAGAAGGACTGCGCTGCGCTGCGGGATGAAATCGCTGCGGTGAAAAAGACTGCCGCCGAACGGGACAAGCGTTACCAGGAGCAATTTAAGAAAATGCAGCAAACGACTGAGCGCACACTTGCCGCCAAGATCGGCTCTACCCGACGGGACATGGTAGCCGAGATGAACTACCTCTACTTCAAGGGACTTCATCCCGACCAGTATGCCGATGCGCTGAAAGAATGGTACTATCAGCGGACGGGTCACGAATTAAATCTGGAGCATCCCCGCACTTATACAGAGAAAATTCAATGGCTGAAGCTCTACGACAGCACCCCGCTGAAAGGGGAGTTGTCCGACAAGTATCTGGTTCGGAACTATGTCCGGAAAAAAATTGGTGAAAAATACCTGGTGCCCCTCCTGGGCGTCTGGGACAGAGTGGACGACATCCCCTTTGATGACCTGCCGAAGCAGTATGCCCTGAAAGCCACCCACGGCAGCGGATGGAATATCATTGTAAAGGACAAGACTCTTTTAAACGTGGAGGATGCAAAGCGGAAGCTGAACAAGTGGATGCGGACGAATTTTGCCTATCACTCATTAGAGTTGCACTATAAATCGGTTCGGCCAAAAATCATCGCTGAAGAATATATGGAAAATAAGGACGGAGATATATATGATTATAAGGTTTTCTGTTTTGACGGAAAAGCAAGATATATCATGTTCCTTTCTCAGCGGGCGATTGGCTTGAAAATGGCGGTCTACGATACAGAATGGAATTTAATGCCTTTTGTATATGGGGTGCCGCGCTTGGAACAGGAGGTTCCGAAACCGGATAATCTGGAAGAGCTGATTACGGCGGCGGAAAAGCTGGCGGAAGGATTTTGCTTTGTAAGGGTGGACTTTTATCTCCTAAACAACGGTGCAATCAAATTTGGAGAGATGACCTTCACATCTAATTCTGGACAATCCATGTGGGAACCGGTAGAGTATGAGCAGAAACTCGGTGATATGATTCACCTCCCCTGCGATGAACGCGAAGCACAGTAACTGCAACTGATACAGATTTAGGAAGAAAAGAGAGGATAGAGAGATGGGAACACCGGTAGTTTCGGTAATTATTCCGGTCTACAATGTGGAGAAGTATTTGGGGAAGAGCCTGGACTGCATTTTGGAGCAGACACTGACGGATATTGAGGTCATTTGCGTGGACGACGGTTCCACCGACCAGTCCCCCGCGATTTTGGAAGAGTATGCCCAAAAGGATACGCGCATAAAGGTTCTGCGCCAGGAGAACAAGGGCGCAGGTGCGGCCCGAAATCTTGGCTTTTTCCATGCGGTTGGAACGTATGCGTATTTTTTTGACGCAGACGACCTCTGCAGCCCGGAGTTACTGGAGAAAACGGTAGTCAGAGCGGAAGAGACGGACGCGGACATTGTCGCCTTTGACTTTATTCGCTTTCACGAGGACGGCGTTACCGAAAAACGGGTCGGCATCCATGCCGACTGGCTTCCGCCGGAGACGGAAGTGTTTTCTTACCGGGATTGTCCCGACCGAATCATGAGCGTCATCAACCCCACGCCTTGGAACAAGTTGTGCCGCACCGCGTTTTTGCGGGAGCATCAGCTAAAGTATGAGGAAATTTCCTCCAGCAACGACATCACCTTTTCCGCGGTGTGTGCCGCCTCTGCGGAGCGTATTTCCTTTCTGAAAGAGGAGCTGTTTCAGTATCGCGTAGGCCATGCGAACACGATCAGTTCTACCAAGTCCGCCAAACTGTATAATATTCTTACCGCCGTTACCAGCGCGTTTGCGCAGGTCAAAAGGCTGCCCTATTATGATGAGATTAAACTGGCTGCACAGCTGTTTGCCATCGAAAGCTACCTGTTTGCGATGGAAAACTGCGTGACAGATTTCAATGCTACAGCTTGTAAGGAATATTATGAGCAGGTGCATTGCCAGTTTAACGGCGAGGATTTTGCAGGGGTGACGCAGGAACAGCTCCGCAATCTAAAGAAGTGGCTGTTCTTCTCCATTGTCCAAAAGCACGACTATGAAACCATGCAGACGTTGCTTTCCCGCAGGTTGATCGTGTCCCTTACCTCCTTCCCTGCCCGCATCCACTGTGTTGCCGCAGCATTGGAAAGCATTTACAACCAGAACAGGCAAGCTGACTTGGTGGTTCTATACTTGGCCGAACAACAATTTCCGGAAAGGGAGGCAGAGCTGCCGGAGGAACTGCTGGCTCTGGTTGCGGACGGAAAGCTGGAAATTCGCTGGTGCCCCGATGACCTTCGTCCCCATAAAAAATATTATTACGTCATGCAGGAGTTCCCGGAGGAGCTCATTGTAACGATCGACGATGACCTTCAGTATGACAAAACCATGCTGGAGTCCCTTTACCGCTCTTACCTGCTCTATCCGAACGCCGTATCCACAGTGCGGGCGCACCTAATCGTTCTGTCGGAAACGGGGGAGGTTCTGCCATACCGGTATTGTGATATAGTCCCCTTAGAGTAGACACTCGAAAAAGCAAAATTTCGAGGCAA